>CAMJOZ010000005.1 GCA_946407635.1 uncultured Caryophanales bacterium | reverse complement strand
GAATGCCTGCCTGTCACGCAGGAGGTCGCGAGTTCGAGTCTCGTCCGGACCGCCAATTTTATTTTGTGCCTCGGTAGCTCAGTCGGTAGAGCAAAGGACTGAAAATCCTTGTGTCGGCAGTTCGATTCTGCCCTGAGGCACCATTTAAGTACTAAATCTCTTAGTTAAGGGATTTTTTTATTTATCTTAAAAAATAAAAAAGTTAAGTAAACTATACATTTTTATTGATTTTTCTTATTAAAGAATATATAATTAAATCGTATTTTTATTAAGGAGATTTAAAAATGATAGTTACAATCGCAGCCGATGTATTAGGTCAAGAAAATAATGGTACTACAACTGCTTGTATGAATCTTGTTAGATACCTACAATCACGCGGTGATGAAGTTAGAATTTTATGTTGTGATAAAGATAAAAAGGGTTTGGAAAATTATTATGTTGTTCCAACACTAAATTTTGGACCATTCTTAAATAAAGTAATAGAAAGAAATGGAGTTTCATTAGCTAAACCTGACAAAAAAATTATTGAAGAAGCTATTAAAGGTTCAGACGTTGTTCATGTAATGATGCCATTTGCTTTAGGAAAGAAGACAACTAAAATTGCTAAAAAAATGAATATTCCTGTTACTGCAGGATTCCATTGCCAAGCTGAGAATTTTACATCTCATATTGGTATGATGAATTTTGGTATTGCAAATCATTTAACTTATAGAAATTTTTATAAAAAAATGTATAAAAATGTCGATGCAATTCATTATCCTACTGAATTTATAAAAAATGTTTTTGAAAAAAGTGTTCATCATAAAACTAATTCATATGTTATTTCAAATGGTGTTCATAATAGATTTAAAAAAATCGAAGTAGAAAAGCCAGAAGAATTAAAAGATAAATTTGTTATATTATTCACAGGTAGATATTGTAGAGAAAAATCTCATAAGGTTTTAATTAAGGCTGTTTCAAAAAGCAAATACAAAGATAAAATTCAATTAATATTTGCTGGAGATGGGCCTGAGAAAAATAGATTGATAAAATGTTCTAAAAGAAAAAATATTAATTTACCTATTATGAATTTTTTCCAAAAAGATGATTTAGTTAAAGTAATTAATTATTCAGATTTATATTGTCATCCTGCTGAAATAGAAATAGAAGCTATAGCATGTTTAGAAGCAATAACTTGTGGCTTAGTACCAATTATTTCTAATTCAAAAAGATGTGCAACAAAAGCATTTGCTTTAGGTGAAAATAATTTATTTGCTTGTAATAATTCAAATGATTTAGCTAATAAAATAGATTATTGGATTGAGCATCCAGAAGAGAAGAAAGCAAAATCAGAAGAATATCTTGGATATACAGAAAGATTTAATCAAGATAAATGTATGTTACAAATGAGAAATATGATGGAAGATTGTATTAGAAAGTAATAATATTTGTTTATAATTAATAAAATTGGTGGATTTTTCACCAATTTTTATTTTTAAAAATTTTACCTAGATTTTTTTCTTTAATGACATAGTCATTTATTGTATAATATATATGTGATATTTTACTTATTGGAGTTGATTTTATGTTTGATCCTTTAAAAGAGTTTTTCAATAATAATGAAGTATTTAAAATTATTTTAGATTCTTATTTTGCTTTACTAGTTATAGCATTCGCTGTATTCTTAGCAATCAAATTAAGAAAAGCATTATTTTTAGCAATTATAGGAATAATTTTATTTGCTATTTATTTCTTTGCAGATGCGGCAGGTTTAGTTATGTCTAAAACAATATATTCAACTGTTTGAGTTTCTTATTTAGTAATATGTGCTGTAATATTAGCACCTGAATTACGTAAATATATGGAATATCATAAAAACAATGATTCAAATAAAACTCAATCAATATCAACAACTCAAACAACAATCGAAGCAATCGCAGACGCGGTATTCGATATGAGTGTATTAAAGGTTGGTGCTTTAATAACTATTGAACAACATATTTCACTTGAACAATATGCAGAAAAAGCTATTACCTTAAACTCTGATATTACAAAAGAATTACTTGAACAAATATTTATTAAGGATTCTCCGCTACATGATGGTGGTGTAATTATCCGCGGAAATAAAATAATTTGTGCGGCTGCTTATTATACATTAACTCAAGATACATCACTTGATAAGACAGTTGGTTCAAGACATAGAGCCGGTGTAGGTATTTCTGAAATCACAGATTCACTTACAATAATCGTTTCAGAAGAAACAGGACATGTTCATGTTGCTAACCAAGGCTTTATGAAGAGAATTGATAATAAAAATGATTTATTAGATTACTTGAGTACATACTTAGGTAGATTATAGGAGGTATAAATATGAAAAAGTTAAAAAAAGTATTATTTATAATTTTTGAAGCAATCATATCTCCTTTCACATTATTATTAAGAGCCAATGTTGTTCCTAACCCTAATAAGGTTGTTAAATTATGGTTAGTATTCTTGATTTCCGCAGCAATTGTTGCCTTAATAGTTTTATATAGTTATAGAGAGGTAATTTTTAGATGATGGAATATTTGAATCAAAGTCCTATTGTTTCAATTGTATTTTCCGTATTCTTAGTATTTATAGTTGTTTTTCAGTCTATTACAAAAAAGAAGGTTATTTTGCCAAAATTAATTTTTTCGTTAATATTAACCTTCTGTTCTTTTTTAGTATTATTTTTCTATCAAGATGTAATTAAATCTGAAAACCAAACTTATATCATTATTATGGATATAGGGATGTTAATGATTGAAGCTTTAGTACTAATAATTTTATTTTTATCTATCGATGTTTCTTTTTCTAATCAAACATTCCAAAGAGAATTAACTAAATCATTAGATGAAACAAAATTATATGTCTTATTAGATAGAAAAGATAGAGTAAAAGAAATTTCACAAGCATTTTGTAATGATTTAGGTTTAAAAAAAACTGATTGTTATTCCCATAATTTCTTTGATGTTATTGAAGCTAAATATCGTATTATTGGTTTAAATGGTGAAGGCTGTTTAAAAAAAGAAGTAAAAACATTTTATGAGCGCTATGAAAAAAGAGTAAAAGAAGGCGACAGAAAACAAGTTGAACTTGATATCGAAGATGATAATGCATCAAAGAGTGCTTTATATTTCAACGAAAGTGTAATATTTGCTAATGGTAAATATCGTGGAAGAATATTAATCGGTGATATTAAAGATGAAGAATCACTAATTGGCTTAGAAAAAAGAGAATTCCAAGCTATTAATGATTTGAAGCTTGTTAAAGAAAGATTTATTACAATATTAGATAAAACAAGTGATGGTATTTTCTTTAATACAATCAGTAAAAATAGTATTTGGGCTAATGATATTTTAGTTAAGAAGCTTATGCTTAATGGTAATACTACATCTAGTGAAGAATATTATAATAGAATCCATCCTGATGACAAGGATTTATACAAAGAGACTTTAACTAGTGTAAAAGAATCAAATTATTCAATTACATATAGATTTAATAGAGGATCACAATATGTTTATGTTAAAGAAGAAGGACATAGAATTAAATATGATGATTCTATTGAATTATGTGGTATAGTTAGTGTTTATGATGATTTCTCTTACGAAAAGACTGATACTTCACTTGATAAGGTTAGATCTGATGAAGATTTAGTAAATGATATAAATGAATTATATAGAGAAGATAAAACATTTGAATTAGTTCATTTAAAGCTAGTTTCTATTCCAGAATTAAATGAAAAATTTGGTAGAGCTATCGGTAATTTATGTATGAGTCAATACCTAGATAAATTTAGAGATGAATTTGTATATGGTAATATGTTATATAGAACATCAGGTCTAGAATTTGTTGGTATTATTACTGAATACAATAAGATGGAAACTTTAAGAGCTAAATTAAGAGATGAAAATAAATTATTACATTTAAGTTTCTCATATGGTAAAGAAAAAGGTCAAATTGATGTTAATATGGGTATTGCAATGAGTAGTGAGGCTCAAAATGCATCTGACATTATTAGAGTTACTCGCCAAGCATTGAAATATTCTTTAAATGAGAATTATATTTCTTCATATTGCTATTACAAGGACATAAGATGAGAAAAAAAGAAGAAAGAAAACATGCTTTATCTTTAAGAAAAAATCTTAATAAAAACGATTCTTCAAAATATGTTATTGATTATATCATTAATAATAATGTTTTGGATGAATATCATAATATCGGTATTTATTATCCAATTGGGAATGAGATTGATATTATGGATTTAGTAAAAATTTATCCTAATAAAAATTTTTATTTGCCAATTACAAAAGATGAAATATTTTTCGTTAAATATAATTTTAATGATGTTTTAGTTGATGGTTTATTTAATACTAAAGAACCAATCGGAGAAATAATTGATAGAAATTTAATTGATTGTTTCTTAATACCTTGTGTTGCTATATCTAAAGATAACCAAAGAATAGGTTATGGCAAAGGTTATTATGATAGATATTTAAAAGGATATAATAAAACAAAGATAGGTATTTGTTATAAAGAATCAGGTAATGTTGATATCGATTTGATGGATTATGATTTAAGACTCGATTTTAAAATATTAGGTTAGTGGTGATTTTATGATTAGTGTCATTTTATTAATGGCTGGTAGTGGCTCAAGAATGAATATTGATAAAAATAAAATATTATTGCCATTGGGTGATAAAAATATGTTTGAAATACCGCTTGATTTATTTTTATCATTTAATTTTGAAGTTGTTTGTGTCGTTAATAAAAATGATCTTGATTTGGTTAAACCATTAATAATAAATAAAGCTAAAATTGTTATTGGTGGTAAGACTAGAATGGAGTCTGTTTATAATGGACTAAAAGAAGTGAATGGTGATTATGTTATTATTCATGATTCCGCAAGACCACTAATAAGTAAAGATGTAATTAATAAAATAATTGAAATTAAAAATGATAATAATTGTATTTTATGTTATAGAAATTGTAAGGATACAATCAAGATAATAGAAGATAATATAAAAACATTAGATAGAAATAAATTAATAAGTGCTGTAACCCCACAATGTGGACCTAAGGCTTTGTTATTAAGTGCTTACGAAAAAGCATTCAATGATAATAAAGAATTCACAGATGATATATCACTTATTGAATATTATTTTAGTGATACTAAAATTGATTTAGTATTAGCAAATGAAGAATCATTTAAGGTTACAACGCCACTTGATTATGAGTTATTAAAGCTAGTTTGGAGTAAAAGATGATAAGAATAGGACATTCGTGGGATACCCATAGATTAGTTGAAGGTAGAAATTTAATATTAGGTGGAGTAAAAATAGAATCTAAAGTTGGCTTATTAGGTCATAGTGACGCTGATTGTGTGCTACATAGTATCGCAGAAGCTTTATTAGGTTCACTTGCTTTAGGTGATTTAGGTACTTTTTATCCTGATAATTCTGATAAAACATTAAATATGGATTCTAAAATAATTTTAAGTGAATGTTATGATAGAATTAAAAATCTAGGATACCATTTAGTTAATCTTGATTTAACTATATACGCAGAACATATTAAGATTAATCCTCATAGAAGGGATATTCAAAAATCTATTGCGAACATATTAAATATAGATGAATCATTTGTTAGTATTAAGGCAACAACATATGAAGGAATGAGCTTTATTGGTAATGATTTAGCTATCGCATCTGAGTGTTGTTTATTGGTTGAATCAAATGATTAAGGTGTTATTTGTTTGTCATGGGAATATATGTAGAAGTCCTATGGCTGAATTCATGTTTAAAGATTTATTAAATAAAAATAATTTATCTAATAAATTTCATGTTGAATCAAGAGCGACTTCTTATGAAGAAATTGGTAATGGTATTCATTATGGAACTAAACGAATATTAGATAAATTAAATATTAAAGATTATCATAATAAAAAAGCTGAAAGAATGACTTTAGAAGATTATAATTATTATGATTTTATTATTGCAATGGATAGCAATAATATTTATAATTTAGAAAGAATTCAACCAGATAGATTAAATAAGTATAGCTTGTTACTTGATTATACTGATTTAAAAAGGAATATTAGTGATCCTTGGTATACTGGTGATTTTAATAAAACTTATGAAGATATAAGTATAGGCTTAGATGGCTTTTTAAAATATTTAAAAGATAAAAAGCTTATCTAAATAAGGTGGTGAAAATTGTGGTTTTAAAAACTCCTAAGGGAATTTATAATTTAACACATAATTTTAGAGATGCTTTCAATATGGAAGATTTTTTAAGTAAATACATAGAAGAAGTATTTGATAAAGATTTAGTTATAGTTGGAGATATTTCATCTGGTATATTAAGATTAAAAGGATTTGATTCAAACCCTTCAAGTAAATCTTATGTTGGATTGATGGAAAAATATTTTAATACATCTTATGTTATTGGCAGTCCTTTTTTTATTTTAAAAAGAATTGAAAATGATGAAGAATGTAATAAAATAGAAAAGGATAAATCCTTAAGTGAAGTTGACACAACAGGATTTACTATAACTCCTATTGAAAAAGAGAATTTTGATAAGGAGTCACTTGTATTAAAATCTACTCCTAAGAATAGACCACATATAGTTTTAGATTTAAGAAAGATAAATGAACTTCCAAGAGGTTATTTACCTCAAGATTTAAAAGAAGAAGCAATTAAAGAAAATAACAAAAATAATCAAATTCCTAAAAGTATTATGCCAAAGGAAGATGAGAATACACAGGTATATGTTTCTTCTAGTAGTGATTTTGATCCGTCTAAAAAGGAAAATAGAGGACATAATTTTAATAACAAGAATTTTAATAAAAATAATCATAAAAAAAAATTTGGGAAAAATAATCAAAAGTAATTGATTTATAGAGGTTATTATGGAAGAGAGAAAAAGTGAAGTTGTTTTAGAGGATATTAAAAAGGTCTTAGATAAAATCAGACCATATTTAAATAGTGAAGGTGGAGATTTAGAGTTTGTAGATTTCGTTGATGGTGTTGTATATGTTAAGATGCTAGGTGCTTGTGAGGGCTGTGGATCACTTGATTATACATTAAAAGATGGAATCGAAGCTTTACTTGTTGAATATGTTCCGGAGGTTATCGAAGTTAAAACTGTAGAAGGGAGCTTATAATAATGATATTAGAAGATTCATCTACTAGGGCTAAAGTTGTAAGTGAATTAAATAATTTAGTTACATCTAGAGCTATGACAATAATTTTTATTAGCCTTAGCTGCCTATTAATATGTCAAATAATTAAATTTGTTATTACATCTATTAGAAATAAACATTTAGAATGGTGGTGTTTTAAAACTACTGGTGGTTTTCCTTCATCACATTCAGGTTTTGTTGTATGTTTAACTATATCACTAGGAATGTTTCAGTGGCATGATCTAGATAGATTAGATTGGTCTTTCGCTGTTGCGGTAGTATTTTCAATAATTGTATTACATGATGCGATGGGTGTTAGACTTGAAGCATCTAAACATGCAAGAATATTAAATAATATGACCGCTGATTTACCAATTGAAGAAAAGAAAAAGCTTGGTTTTGGTCAAAAAGGATTTTTAAAAGAAATGCTAGGTCATAAAGGCTTTGAGGTATTAGGCGGTATTTTAATGGGTATTATATTTGCTATAGCAGGGTTCTTTATTGTTATTGCAGTTCAACCTAAATAATAAATCAGTCTCAAAATTGAGGCTGATTTTTTAATTTTTATGTTATAATTTATTTATAATGGTTATTATTTTTTAAATTTATTAAAGGAAAGGACATATATATGGGAAATAATGTAGTATTTAATATATCAGTATGTATAATTGGAATTCTCATATTATTTGTTCATGTAGTTAATATATTAATAAAAAAGAATAGAAGAAAAGATGAAAATTCATTATTAATATTTTTTTCATTTACAGTTTTACATTTTTTTGTTTATTTAATGTTTACTATAATAAAAATGTATTATACTTCAAATAATTTTGTTATATCTTTTTACACACTATTTTATATATTTAATAATATTGAAGTATTCTTATTATTTGTTTATATGATGAATTATGTATTTTTACAGAAAAATGTTAGAAATCTTTTAGCTATATTTAACATCTTCCTTTTTTCATCATTTATTATATTAGATATAATTAACGTATTTACAGGTATATTCTTTTACGCAGAAGATGGTAATTATATTAGAAGTAAAACAATGATAATAGCTCAAGGTTATCAATTTGTGATGCTTGCTGTTGTATTCTTAGTTACTATTTTAAATAAAAAACTAAATATAAGAGAAAAATCAGCATTTGCTATATATTGTTTTTTACCACTTATTGCGATAATAATACAAAACGTATTTAAAGGATATGCTATTGCATATTTATCTATTATTATAGCTGTAGAAATATTATTCTTCTTTGTTAATATTCAAAAGAATATTGATTTAGCACAAGAAGAAAAGAAAAATAGAGAAGCTCAAATAACTTTAATGCTATCTCAGATACAACCTCATTTTATTTATAATTCATTATCATCTATATCTACACTTATTACAATTGATCCTGAAAAAGCTCAGGCTTCTTTAGATGATTTTACTGATTATTTAAGAATGAATTTATCATCTATAACAGATACTAGATTAATTCCATTTGAAAAAGAATTGAAACATATTAAAACTTATCTATCATTAGAAAAAATAAGATTTAATGATAGACTTAATGTAATATACAATATTAAGACAACTGATTTTGATGTTCCACCTTTAACTATTCAACCACTTGTTGAAAATGCAGTTAAGCATGGAATTTTAAAGAAAATAGAAGGTGGAACTGTTACTTTAAAGGTATATGAGGATGATTTATCATATATTATTGAGGTAATTGATGATGGAGTTGGATTCAATATAAATGATATTAATTTTAATGAAGATCATTATGGTTTGAATAATATTAGATATAGAATTACTGAATCATTGAATGGAACTATTGAATTTAATAGTGAAATTAATGTAGGAACAAAAGTTATAGTTAAATTTAGTAAGTGAGGTGATTTAATTGAAAATCTTGTTAGTTGATGATGAAGAATTACAATTGGTAAGATTAGAAAATGTTTGTAAAAAGGTTTTGCCTAATGAAGAATTTTTTAAATACACAAATCCTAAAAAAGCGTATGAAGAAAATATAGAAAATAAATTTGATATAGCTTTTTTAGATATTGAAATGCCTGTATTAACTGGTATTCAGCTTGCTAAAAAATTAAAGAAGATTAATCCATTAATAAATATTATATTCGTTACAGCTTATAATAATTATGCTTTAGATGCATATAATATTCATGCCTCAGGATATGTAATGAAGCCTGTAACTGAAAATAAAATAAAAGATCAATTAGAAAGCTTAAGATATACTGAAGAATTAAAACCAAGTACTGATAAATTATTACAAGTTAAATGTTTTGGAAATTTCGAAGTGTTTAAAGATGGTGTTCCATTAAAATTTAAAAGACAAAAATCAAAAGAATTATTTGCTTATTTAGTTGATAGAGAAGGAGCTTCTACAAATATGAACGAGCTTAATGCCATATTATGGGAAGAAGATAAGAATTCATATTTAAGAAATCTAATTGCAGATATTCAAGATACATTAAAAGAAGTAGACGCTCAAGACGTTTTTGTCAAAAGACATAATGAATGCTTTATAGATATTACAAAAATTGATTGTGATGCATATGAATATAAAAATAATAATCCTGATGCTATCAGAAGCTATAGAGGAGAATATATGATTCAATATTCATGGGCATTATTTAATGATGAAGATGAATATGCTGATTAAATGTCACATTTATTGTGGCATTTTTTTTATTTGTTGCACTTTTGTTGCAGTTAGTTTGTTATAATGAGGCCAGATTACATGAAATGATGTAATTTCTTTGAATTTCCTTCCCTTAAAAATACGCTAAGAAGAACCAGTCAGAAATGGCTGGTTTTTTCTTTGTTGCACTTTTGTTGCAGTAGTAGTGATAGAATGTTTGTAAGTTAATCGAAGTGTTTTAATTTTATATTAAGGAGGAACTTAATTATGAGCAAATTATTTAGAAAGAGGATTCTATTTCCTATTATTGCTTTATTTGTTTTTGTTTGTTCATTAGCATTTATGCTATTATCGACAACAAAGACTTATGCTGAAATTAGTTATAAACAAGTAGATGCTCTTGATGTTGGTTCGATTACATCTGGTACTAAAACATCTGGTGATTTTACATTTAGTCAAGGTACACAATCTTATACATCTAAGCCTGAATTTGATTTTGTTGTTACAGGCAAGGGCGATACGGTTACGATAACTTATAATAATACAAAGCAATATAATATTAGAAAAGTTAGACTTGGCGTAAGTGTTTCGATAGCTTACAATGCTGACTTTAAAATAACAAAGGGTACTACCAGTACGACTAAAGCTATTACAAACGACAATAATACAGAATTTGATGTAGAGCTTCCAAGTTCTAACGATAAAATAGTTTTTACTTTTATTGCTACTGAAGATTCTCCGTATGCTAGCATAAATCAAGTCCAATTCTGGGTTCATGAAATAACACTTTTTGAAGATCAGCCACAACAAACAGTAACAATCACTGCAGGTACAGGTATAAAATCAGCATATTTATCAAATAGTGATTCAGCTACATCTGGAAGTGCAAGTGGTTCAGGTTTTGATGAAGAATCAACAGTATATGGATTTGTTGAACTAAAAGCTGGATATAATGCTTCAACTGATTGGGCTTTGGTATCTGGAACTGCAAATACTTCTGGTGCTATTTATAGAGTTGGATCAAGAACTATAAGTAATGAGACTGTTGATTTTGGTTCATTTAATGCGACTCCTAAAACTAAAACTGTTAGTCTTAATAGTAATGGCGGAGTTGGTTCGGGAACAATAAACTTAACTTATGATGAAGCAAATCAAGCTCCTAATACTGGATTTAGTAGAGAATTATTTAGTTTTAATGGTTGGAATTCAAAAGCTGATGGAACTGGAAATAATTATTCTACAGAATTATCTGAATCAGATGTTAATAGTTTAATATTAGAAGATGCTGATGCCTTATATGCTAAGTGGAAAATAAATGCTTCTGGTGTAGAAACTTTAATTGGTAATATAGGCACAGTTGAATTTACACCTACATCAAAAGGTAAAATTAAAGAAGCCAGAGCTGGTTACGATTCATTAAGTGCTGAAGAAAAGAATGCTGTAACTAATTATCAAACATTGTTAGATGCAGAAGAATCATTTAATGAGTTATTTGAAGAAAATGCTGAAGCTCAAATTGGTAATACAAAATATGCATTTTTACCAGAGGCATTTGCTGCTTTAAATGATGGAGAAACTATAACATTAAGACATAATGTAGATTTATCTAATGAACATATAAATATTACTAAGAATTTTACATTTGATCTTAATGGTAATATTCTAACAACAACAATGGAAGATGGTTCTCATGGAACTCCTACATTACTTGTTTCATCAGAAAATATAGTTGTTGAAATAAGAAACAGTAGGCCTGATACAGGTGGAGTTAATGGTTCATGTTTTATAGGAAATAATCTTACAAATTCATATGTTAAATTGAGTGATTGTCGTTTGGTATTATCTGCTGAAATAATTACCAATTATTTAGCTGATGTTAATAAGGTCGCTCCAGGATATGAAATTGTAAATATTAATTCTGATGGCAGTTCTGATGAAAATGGATTTGTTTCAATTGTTAAGCCATTAGAAGTATTTGATATTTCAGTTCTTACATCTGATTATATAGTTCCTGATGGACAAATATTAATAGGTGAATTGCAAAGACTAGTTAAGATTTCTATTCCTGATAATGCAACAGTTACATTAAAGGATATTCATATTAGTGGTTCTAAAACTGAAGGATCTTTTGCTGGTATTACATGTTTAGGTGATGCAACATTAATTATAAAAGGAAATAATGATATATGTGGATTTAATGGTGGTGCAGGTATATTTGTACCACAAGGACACACATTAACTATTGATGGAGATGGTATACTAGATTCTACTGGTAGAGATGGAGCTGCAGGTATTGGAGGAAATGCTAATACAAATAGCGGTAATATTGTAATTAATGGTGGAGACATTAATGCAATAGGTGGAACAAATGCTGCAGGTATTGGTGGCGGTTATTCTTTAGATAATGACCTTCAATCAGGAAATATTACAATTAATGGTGGCCGTATTAATTCTACAGCTACTGATGGTGCAGGTATCGGTAGTGCTATGGGAGAAGCTTGTGGCGATATAACAATCGATGGTGGATTTGTTGAGGCAAATAGTAGTTGTAGTAGTACTGAAAATTGTGGTTCTGGAATAGGTTCTGGTAAAGATGGCTCATGTGGTGTTATTGCAATTACTGATAATATAGCACGAGTTAGAGCAACTGCTAAAGAATATGAAAAAGCAATTGGTGGTAACTATAAATCATTAGAAATAGCTAAAACTTTAACTCCTGAACGTAAATTCGAAACAATTTATTATTATCATACAAATACAGTAATTATTGATGGTCAAGTTGTAAATGATTCAAATTTACAAGGTAAAGGCTGGAGTTATGATAAGGATACTAATACATTAACATTAAATGGTTATGAGTATGTAGGTCCTGGTAAAGTATATAGTAATTTCGTAAATATTGGTGATAATTTTATTGCAGCCATTAGTTATGATTATGATGGTGAAGATGAAGTTGTTTTTACTATTAATTTAGTTGGTAATAATACAATAGTTCTTACACAAGATGATTCACCTTTTGCAGTATGTGGTATTCATAATTCTGGTAACGAAAGTGCTAAAATCAAATTTATTGGAAATGGATCTTTATCTATATCAGTAACTGGCGAAAACACAGAATCATATGCAATAGCTTCAGGTTCAACAATAACTATTGGTGAAAATGTAAGAGCTCTTATTGCAAGTGGATATACAAACGCAATCTATGGTATTGTAATAAATGAAATAGAAGGTATTGGCTGGACTGATGTTGATGGAACTCAAGATGAAACTAAAATAGAAATTAGTCCAACTGGTGTAGATAACATTGGTAATTATAAATATATCAGTTTTATAGGAATTAAACCTGAGGATGTTATTGGATTTATAAATGATATTGGCAATGTAGAATATACAGATCTATGTAAAGAAAAAATCGATGCTGCTCGTGGTGCTTATGATTTCTTAAAAGAAGAAGAAAAAGCACAAGTTACTAATTATAATACATTAGTTGAAGCTGAAAATGATTATACTAATGCTGGTTTAGTTATTGGTAAAATTAATAATATTGGTGATGTAGAATATAAACCTGAAATTAAAGCATTAATTGATGCTGCTCGTACAGCTTATGATGCTTTAACTCAAAAAGCTAAGAATGCTGTATCAAATTATAATGTTTTAACTCAAAAAGAAGCTTCTTATGTTATAGAATTAATTAAAAATATTGGTACAGTTACATATTCTAATGAATCAAAGACTAAGATTGATAATGCTAAAACTGAATATGATAAATTAAGTACTGAATCTAAAGCTTTAGTAACAAATTATCAAACTTTAGCACATGATGTCGACTTATATTATCATGTAGATGATGTATATAAGAAGATTGAAGCTGTTAAGGAAGTTAAATATAATGATCAAACTGAAGAAGGTCTTGAGGCTGCAAGAATTGCTTATGACAATTTAACAGATGAAGAAAAAACTTTAGTTATCAATTATGATAAATTAACAACTGATGAAAAAACTTATAGTGGTTTAAGAAATGATCATAGAACACTTGTAGGTTGGATGGTAGCTTTAGGCATTATGGGTGGAATCATCCTAGGTTTAGTTATAGCTTATTTCTTATTATTCTTTGTATTCAATAAGTGGACTTTAGCAAATGGTAATCCTATTAGAGTATTCGTAATTGGTAAAAAGAACGGTAAGGTTAGATTATTAAATATGACATTAATGATTATATATCGTGAAGAAAATGAAGTATTTAATACTAAAGAAGAATTAGTTAAATAGAATTTATGCCCTTTCCTTCGAAATATAAATACACAAAAAATCAGTCACAATGTGGCTGGTTTTTTGGTTTATATCTAAGAATACGAAAATGGGATGTTCACTCATCCCCTTTTCATTTTATTCAGTTCTAATTATGGATGATTTATGGTTTTATTACTTTTGAATTGTATTGTTTATTTTTTATTAAAAATAATGTATAATTATTTAATAAGAGTACTAGGGGGTTTTAATATGAATAAAAAATTAGCATTAGACGTTTCTAAGGCAAAACAATTTGTAGATGCTAAAGTTTTAAAAGATTTAGAAAAGGAAGTTATAGCTGCACATGAAGTTTTAAGAAGTAAAAAAGGTGCAGGTAATGATTATTTAGGTTGGTTAGATTTACCAGTAGCTTATGATCATGAAGAATTTTTAAGAATTAAGCAAGCTGCTGATAAAATTAAAAAACAATCACAAGTTTTACTTGCAATTGGTATTGGTGGATCATATTTAGGTGCACGTAGTGCAATTGAAATGTTAAAAAAGTATTTTAATAATCCTGGTGTTGAAGTTATATTTGTTGGTAATCAAATATCTTCAACTTATGTAGTTGAATTATTAGATTATTTAAAAGATAAAGATTTTTCTATTAATGTTATATCAAAAAGTGGTACTACAACTGAACCAGCTATCGCATTTAGAATTTTTAAAGAATATCTAGAAAAAAGATATGGTAAGGATGAAGCTAAACATAGAATTTATGCGACAACAGATAAAGCAAGAGGCGCTTTAAAGACTTTATCTGACGCAGAAGGATATGAAGAATTTGTAGTTCCTGATGATGTTGGTGGAAGATTCTCTGTTTTAACTGCAGTTGGTTTATTACCTATAGCTGCGGCTGGTGTTGATATCGATAAGATGATGGAAGGCGCTAAGGATGCTTATTTAGATTATGCTGAAAAAGATATCAATAAGAATGATGGTTTACAATATGCATTAATTAGAAATGCTTTATATCGTTCTGGTAAGAAGATTGAAATGCTTGTTAATTATGAACCTAAATTAAATTATTTCTCTGAATGGTGGAAACAATTATTTGGTGAATCAGAAGGAAAAGATGGCAAAGGTATTTGGATTACATCTGCTTCATTCTCAACTGATTTACACTCATTAGGTCAAATGATTCAACAAGGTGAAAGAACTATTTATGAAACAGTTATTAATGTTGAAACTCCTGAAGAAGATATCAAGATTAATAAAACTGATGATAATTTAGATGGTTTAAATTTCTTAGCTGGAAAATCAATGGATTATGTTAATAAGATGGCTATGAATGGTACATTAATTGCCCATGTTGATGGTGGAGTACCTAATATCAGAGTAACTATACCTAATATTTCAGCTTATACTTATGGATATATGGTTTATTTCTTTGAATTTGCTTGTGGTGTTTCTGCTTATGTTTTAGGTGTAAACCCATTCAATCAACCAGGTGTTGAATCTTATAAAAAGAATATGTTTGCTTTATTAGGTAAGCCTGGATATGAAGATATGAAGGCTGAACTTGAAGCTAAATTAAAATAAAAAATGCTTATAGGATTAGGCATAATGCCTAGTCCTTTTTTAAGGAGAATGATTATGGATAATTTTAAGAGAATAGCTAGATTTGAAATTGTATCTTTTGATCAATTTAAATCAAGCTTTGATAATTTAAGTGAAGAAGAAATTAAAAAAATGTATGATGATTTAATTCTTCCTAAAAGAGCTACAAAGGGTAGTGCTGGTTATGATTTTTACGCACCATTTGATATTGTATTAAAACCTGGTGAGACTATTAAAATACCAACAGGTATTAGAACATATATGGAAGAAAATTATGTTTTAAAACTATATCCAAGAAGTGGATTAGGATTTAAATATAGATTACAATTAAATAATACTGTAGGTATTATTGATTCTGATTATTATTATTCTGATAATGAAGGTCATATATTTGCTAAAATAACAAATGATTCTAATGAAAATAAAACAGTAGAAATTAAAAAAGGAACTGGTTTTATGCAAGGAATATTTGTTGAATATGGTATTACATTTGATGATGATGTTAAATCTATCAGAAATGGTGGATTTGGTTCTACTACAAAATAAGGAGTTTTATTATGAATATTAAGGTTATAAAGCCAACATTTTTAGAAACTAAATATAATATTTTAGATTTTGGAGCTAGTACTTTAAAGCCTAATAATAGAATATATATTCAAAAAGCAATTGATGAATGTAGTAAGAATGGTGGAGGTATGGTTATTATACCTAATGGTATGTTTTTAACTGGACCTATTAGATTAAAATCAAATGTTAATCTACATTTAGAAAATAATGCTTATTTGAAATTTATTAAGAAAAAAGAAGAATATCCTTTAATATTTACTGAATATGAAGGAAATAGAAAAATTAGATGCATATCACCTATTTCTGCCAACAATCAAGAAAACATAGCTATTACAGGTGAAGGTACTATTGATGGTTCTGGTGAATTATGGAGAGGTATTAAAAAATTTAAATTAACTGAGAAAGAATGGAAATCATTCTTAAAAAAATCAGAATTTGTTTATGAAACAGGAGAAACAAAGATTTGGTGCCCATCTGAAACATATTATAATGGTATGATAAATGGTGAACCTAAATATGATGATCCTAAGGCTTTAGAAAAAGCATCTCTATGCTGGGACATGTATAGACCTGTTTTAGTTGATATTGTTAAATGTGACAAGGTATTACTTGAAGATGCCACATTTATGAATTCTCCAGCTTGGAATCTACATCCAAATTTATGTACTAATGTAACTGTTGATAATGTTAAAGTAAAAAATAAATATTCTGCACAAAATAGTGATGGAATTGATTTAGAATCATGCCAAAATTGTGAAATTAAGAATTCTACATTTGAGGTTGGTGATGATGGTATTTGTATGAAATCTGGTAAAAATAAAGAAGCTAGAAGTGTAAAAGTGCCTACATCTAATGTATGGATTCATGATTGTAAGGTATATAATGCTCATGGTGGATTCGTTATTGGTTCAGAAATGAGTAGAGGTATCAATAATGTACTTATTGAAGATTGTACATTTGTTGGTACTGATGTTGGTATTAGATTTAAAAGTGCGATGGGCCGTGGCGGAATAGTAGAGAATATAACTATTAAAAATATTTCAATGGCTAATATTATTAATGAAGCAATGATATTTACTATGGGTTATGTTTTTACAACTGTTGAAGGTGCTAAAGATAATGATTTAAAATATGATTTAGAAGATATTCCAGAATTCAAAAATATTAATATAGAAAATGTTAATTGTTATGAATGTGGAACAGTTATAGATGTTTTAGGCTTAGAACAAAAGCATATTCATGATATTACAATTAAAGATTCTAGATTTATTAAAGCTGGTGAATCTAAATTTAATTTATGTGATAATATTGTTTTTGAAAATGTTGTTATCAATGATAATTTAATCGAAAAAGAAGTAATAAATAAGTAAACAAAAAAGAGCTAATTAGATTAGCTCTTTTATTGTTTTAATATGCATATTAAAATTAGCAGTCTAATAAACGCCAAATATGCTTGCCTGTAATCATACAAACAAGGTCAATGATCCAGATTAGTAAACCGAAGAAAGGTAAAATTCTAATAATACCAGCAACGATCTTGCCTTCCATTAATCTTGTAATTGCACCGCAAATCCAAGCTGTGAAAGGAATGATTGCTAGAATTAAGCTTACTAATGGGCTAAGTCCAAAATAATCGCTCTTGCTAGATGCCATTTTGGGAATCCTCCTTTTTTTAAGATACTTATATTATATCATTAAAAAATTTTAAATTAAATATATAGAAGCTATAAAAATTCACAATATTTTAAAATTTTGTATAAAAAATAGAAAAGAGTCTAATTTAAAAAATTAGGCTCTTTCTTTTCTTGTTAATTTTAAATTACTTAATTAATCCAACTAAATAATCATAAGTACCTGGGAAGCAGTGGAAAATAATTAATATTGCTAATAAAATATAGAATACTAAACGAATTAAGATGTTTCTCTTGATTGTAGCTTCAAATCCAACTATACCAACTAATGCTAATAATAACCATGATTTAGATACAGATAAAATATCAGCGATTGTTGATGGTAAGAAATTGAAGTTTTGATTAATAATAACAAGTACCCATACAACGATTGTGATAAATGCTAAAATTTCTCCTAAAACATCAAATAATTTTTCCAACTTCATTCTAAAATCCTTACTCATTTTTTATTTTTCCTCCTAGTATATAAATCTAATTTTTATTATATAACATTTTATTTTTATATAAAAGAGAAAAAAATGTAAAAAGAAAAGCCTAGATTATCTAGACTTAATTCTTTATTATTCAGCTTTTGTATCTTCAGCTTTATCTTCCTTAACTTCAGTGACTTCAGCGTCTACTGCGTCATCCTTAGTTTCAGCTTTTTCTTGTTGATCAGAAACTTTACCATTAATACCAAAGTTTTCGCCACCTGGAACGAATAATTTAACATTACCTTCCATAATAATAAAGATAAAATCAATAATTTCAAGAATGAAACCTGTGAAAGGAATGATGAATAAAATCGCACCAATTAAAGTTGCAGTTTCTTCAGTTTCGATAAATTTGAATAAACGATATAAGAATCCAAAAATCCAACCCCAGATAGGGAAGAATAGAAGAATCTTAACTGCAGTTGTTTGTTCATCTACCCATTTAGTAAATCCCATTTTAATTTCCCCCTTACTAATATACACTGAAATTATACTACAATATGAAATTTATATCAAATATAAAAAATTAATATTAAGTATTGAAATGTAAAAATTATATGATATAATTTAAACGCTTATTATCATTATAAGCAAAGCACATTACTCCGCTGGCAACATGGGATTATTTGGCTAAGAGTCTTGTTAATAAGGAGAAACTATATATGGCAAAGGCAAAAGGACAAGCATTAATTAATGAAATTACTGCTGAATACCTAAAGGACCGTCCAACTTTCAGAGCTGGTGATTCTGTTAAGGTATATGTAAAGATTGTCGAGGGTGAAACTCATCGTATCCAAGTATTTGAAGGTTTAGTTATTAAACGTCAAGGCTCTGGAATTTCTGAGACATTCACTGTAAGAAAGATTTCTTATGGTATCGGTGTTGAACGTACATTCCCTATTCATACACCAAGTATTGACCATATCGAGGTAACTAGAAAAGGTAAAGTACGTAGAGCTAGATTATTCTACATTCGTACATTATCAGCTAAGGCAGCTCGTATTAAGGAACGTCGATAATCAAAGGACCAGATTACTGGTCTTTTTTTTCTTTTTATGAAAATAAAAATTTAATTTTATACATTTTAGTTTTATTTACATATCGAAAAATGGCTTAATTGAGCCATAAAAACGATTTCATTTTTTAATCAAAAATTATTGAAAACGGAATGAAAATATGTTATAATAAATTGATTTTTAGCGAGGTGACAAGTATGGCAAATACAACAATTTATGATGTTGCTGGTGCGGCAAAGGTTTCACTTGCGACTGTAAGTCGTGTAATGAACAACCCTGAAAAAGTTAATCCTGAAACAAGAGAAAAGGTTTTAAAGGTAATTAAAGATTTAGGATATAGACCAAATGCTATTGCTAGAGGTCTTGCTAGCCGTAAATCAACTACTGTTGGTATTATTATGTCTGATGTATCTAGAGCTGCTGGTGCACAACTATTAGGTGGTATATTGGATGTTGCTAAGAAGTATGAATATGCTGTTAAATTATTTGAAATGGATGAAGATTCTGATAAGAAAGAAGTAATGCGTCAAGTAGTTGCTGAACAAGTTGATGGTATTTTATTCTTAAATGATGAATTAGATCCAAATGAAATGGGTATGGTTTTAAATCACATTTCTGATGCTCAAATACCAGTAGTATTATGTAATGCTTGTTATGATGAGAAAGATATTCCATCAGTAGCTATAGATTATGAAGAAGCTACATATGATATTACTAAAGAATTATTACAATCAGGTAAAAAGAAAATATATTTAGCATCTACAGTTCACAAATATGCAATCAATTATAAGAAGATTGCTGGTTACACAAAAGCTATGAAAGAAGCTGGTTTAGAGCCATTAGTTTTTAGAACAAGTGGAGATGTATCTATTAATACATTACACTTCCAAGAATTCTTAAAGAATAACAAGGTTGAAGCTATCATAGCTGTTAGAGATTCAATCGCTGTTAATTTTATTAATGTTGCATTCAAGCAAGGATTTAAGGTTCCTGATGATATAGTTGTAGTTGGTTTACAAAATACTAAATATGCACTTTTATCAAGACCAACCTTGACATGCGTAGATACTCCGGTGTATGATATAGGCGCTGTTTCAATGAGATTATTGACTAAGTTTATGACTCATGAGGATGTAACAGACACTAAGGTATTATTACCTTATAAGATTGTTGAAAGAGAATCAACTAAATAAATTCGATGATTAATAATTAGTAGATTGTTTTATATCATTTTAGAGAGTCTATGTTTGGTGGAAATAGATAGAATAAAATAATTGAAATACATATTATGAGAATTACTATTAATGAGTGCTATATCTTTGATATAGAACTAAGGTGGTACCGCGATAATTCGTCCTTAGATTTTTCTAAGGACTTTTTATATTTTTAAGAAAGAGAGATTAGATTTATGGGAATTTATGAAGAATTAGAATGGAGAGGCTTAATAAAGGATGTTTCAGATCCTTCATTAAGAGATAAATTAAATCAAGGAGGAATGACTTTCTATATTGGAACTGACCCAACTGGAGATTCACTTCATATAGGACATTATTCTTCATTTTTAATTTGTAAAAGATTACAACAAGCAGGACATCATCCAATTGTTTTAGTTGGTGGTGGTACAGGATTAATTGGAGATCCTAAACCAGATAGTGAACGTCCAATGATTACAAAGGAAACAGTTGATCATAACTTTAATTGCTTAAAAGAACAATTAACTAAGATGTTTAATTGTGAAGTAGTAAATAATTATGATTGGTATAAAGATATTAACTTTATTGACTTTTTAAGAGATTATGGAAAATTCTTTAATGTTAATTATATGTTAAATAAGGATATCGTTGCTAGAAGACTAGAATCTGGTATTACATATACTGAATTTAGCTATATGATTATGCAAGCATTAGATTTTTATTATCTTAATGAACATAAGAATGTAACACTTGAGGTTGCTGGTCAAGATCAATGGGGTAATATTACTGCAGGTATTGATTTAACTAGAAAGAAAACTGGAAAAGAAGTATATGGTTTAACTATGCCACTTTTAACTAAGAGTGATGGTACTAAATTTGGCAAAACAAATGGTAAAGCTATATGGTTAGATAAGGATAAAACTTCTCCATATGAAATGTATCAATTCTTCATTAATTCTGAAGATTCAAAGGTTATAGATTATTTAAAATTCTTAACATTCTTATCTAAAGAAGAAATCGAAGATTTAGAAAAGAAGAATAACGAAAATCCTCATTTAAGAGAAGCACATAAAGCATTAGCTCGTGAAGTTATTACATCTATCCATGGAAAAGAAGCTTATGATGAAGCAATCAAAATCAGTGAAGCTTTATTCTCAGGTAATATTAAATCATTAACTGCTAAAGAAATTGAAATGGGCTTTAATGATTTACCATGCATCAATGGTAATGGTCAAACATTACTTCAAGGCTTAGTTGAGGCAGGACTTGCTTCAAGCAATAGAGAAGCTAGAGAATTCTTAAAGAATGGTGCTGTATTAGTTAATGGTGATAAAGTTAATGATCAAAATTTCTTATTATGTAGTGAAAATGCCATCGAAGGTAAATTTATTGTATTAAGAAGAGGTAAAAAGCTATACGCTTTAGTTAAATTCTAATGAAAATATTAAAAAAAGTAGTTTTAACTTTAATTTTAATATTAGGTGTTATTTCTATTTCATCTTGTTCAAAAGAAAATGTTGATGATAATAAATATTCTCTTGAATCGAATTGGGCTTATTTAGAAAAAGATAAAGAAAACATGGATGCTGATTGTTTCTTTTTAACACCACTATCTTATTCTGGTGATAAATATAACATGCCTTTAGATGATGAAGAAGCTAAAAAAGATTTTTTAGGTTTAATTAATATGGGAAAAGGAATATATGATGATAACTGTAGATTCTTCGCGCCATATTATTCACAAATATCAGAAAAATGCTATAAGCTTGGTGTAACTAAAAGAGAACCATATTTACAAAAAGCTTATCAAGATGTAAAAGAAGCATTTCTTTATTATTTAGAAAATTATAATAATGGTAGACCAATTGTTTTAGCAGGTTTTTCACAAGGTGCTGATATGTCTTATAGATTATTAAAGGATGTATTTAGTGATGAAAATATTAATAAATTATTAGTTGCTTCGTATTCAATCGGTTGGGCTATTACATCTGATGAATTAGATATGAATCCTCATATGAAATTTGCTAAAGGTGAATTGGATACCGGATGCATTATTTCATTTGAATGTGAGGCAGTAGATGTTGAAAAATCATTTGTTATTCCTGAGGATGTTAAAGCATTATCAATTAATCCTTTAAATTGGAAAACAACATCTGAAAAAGTATCTAAGGATTTAAACAAAGGCTATGTTTTAATTAGTAGATCTAATAGTGAAAAAATAAATGCTGAAATAGCCAATTTATGTGGCTGTTATATAGATAACCAAAGAGGTGCTTTAAAGGTAACTGATATCAAAGCGCAAGATTATCCACCTAAAATTGATTTATTTAGTGAAGGTGAATATCATGTTTATGATTACATGTTCTTTTATAGAAATTTAGAAGAAAATGTTTTAAAAAGAATAGAAGCATATAAGAATACAAATAAATAAATTTATTTGAATAATCAACTAATTTTTAGTTGATTTTTCTTTTTTTATTTTGATATCATAAAATATTATGATATAATGCTCGTATAATGTTATTTTAAGGAGGACATTAAAATGGGAAAGACATTAACTTATAAAATTTTAGATGCTCATAAGGTTTCAGAAGATTTAGAAAATAATAAAATGAGCATTAGAATAGATCAAACATTAACTCAAGATGCAACAGGAACAATGGCATACTTGGAATTTATAAGCTTTGGCTTAGATAAGGTAAAAACTGATTTATCTGTTTCATATGTAGATCATAATACTTTACAAAATGGTTTTATGAACGCAGATGATCATAAATTCTTACAAACAGTTGCCGATAAATATGGTATCGTATTCTCTAAGGCTGGAAATGGTATTTGTCACCAAGTTAACCTTGAAAGATTTGCTGTACCAGGAAGAACTATTTTAGGTTCAGATTCACATACACCTACATCTTCAGGTGTTGGTGCTTTAGCTATTGGTGCGGGTGGTTTAGATGTTGCTTGTGCTATGGCTGGTATGCCTTTTACAATTGTTAGACCTAAGGTTGTCGGTGTTAAATTATTAAATAAATTAAGACCTGGTGTTTCTGCTAAAGATATCATTATTCATTTAATTGGTTTAATGACTGTTAAGGGTGGAGTTAATAAGGTTATTGAATATTATGGTGATGGTGTTAAAACTTTAGGTGTACCTGAGCGTGCTACTATTTGTAACATGGGTGCGGAATTAGGTGCGACATCTTCAGTATTCCCATCTGATGAAGTTACAAAAGAATTCTTAAAGATTCAATCAAGAGAAAAAGATTATAAAGAATTATCTAGAGATGAAGATTCAGTATATGATGAAAACATTGAAATTGATTTAGCTACATTAGAGCCATGCGCTTCATGTCCTAATTCACCTGATAATGTTAAAAATGTATCTGAATTAAAGGATATTAAGGTTGATCAAGTATTAATTGGTTCTTGTACAAATTCAAGCTATTATGATTTTGTTAAGGTTGCTTCAATCTTAAAGGGTAAGAAGATTCATAAGGATGTATCTTTAGGAATTGCACCAGGATCTCAACAAGTATTACAAATGATTACTAAGAATGGTATTTTAGATGTATTGTTAGAGGCTGGTGCGAGAATATTAGAATCAGCTTGTGGACCTTGTATTGGTATGGGTCAATCTCCTGCGACTGACGCTGTATCTTTAAGAACATTCAATAGAAATTTCTATGGTAGAAGTGGTACTAACTCAGCTAAGGTATATTTAGTATCTCCTGAGGTTGCTGCACTTTCTGCTGTTAATGGATATATTTCATCTCCACTTGGAATGAAATTAAATAAATTTTCTTTAGATGTTGATTATCCTAAGTGTGATAGCTTATTATACAAGCCAACTTATACAAGTGAAGTTGTTATGGGTCCAAACATTAAGATGATTCCTAAGTTTGAACCAATTGGTAATAAATTTGATGCTAAAGTAATGATTTCTTTAGAAGATAATATTACTACAGATCATATTATGCCTGCAGGTGCGAAAGTATTACCATATAGAAGTAATATTGAAAAGATTTCAGAATTCGTATTTTCTAATATTGATGAAGAATTCTCTAATCGTTGTAAGGCAAATGGTGCTGGTGTAATTGTTGCTAAACAAAATTATGGACAAGGTTCATCAAGAGAACATGCTGCTATAGCTCCTAGATATTTAGGAATTAAGGCAGTTATTGCTTCATCTTTTGCGAGAATTCATAAAAAGAATTTAATTAATTTTGGTATTTTACCAATTGAATTAGATATTGAAGCTTCTTTATTAGATGAAATTAGTGTTTCATTTGACGAAAAGAAGATTGTTGTTATTAACAAGACAACAAATAAGAAGTATGAAAGAGAAAATGATTTAACAGAAGAAGAATATAAATTGATTAGTGTTGGAGGATTATTAAACACATTCTAATCAAGGAAAGGAGCTCTAATATGGATTTTCTTAAGGAAAAATATAATGATTTATTAAAAGATGGAAAAATTGAATCAGAGCTTTATGATACATATAGAGTTAAAAAAGGATTAAGAAATGATAATGGTACTGGTGTTTTAGTTGGTTTAACTAAGGTTGCTGAAGTATCAGGATATAATGTAGAAAATGATATTAAATTACCTAAAAAAGGAAATTTATATTATAGAGGCATTGATATTACAGATGTAGTTAAATTAGCTAAGGATGACTATGGCTATATTAATACATGTTTCTTATTATTATTCGGTCATTATCCAAATGATGAAGAATCTAAAAAATTTAAAGAAATTATTAAATCTAATTATGATTTACCAGACGGATATTTAGAAGATGTTATCTTAAAGAGCCCTTCTAAAAGCTTAATGAATCATATAGCTAGATGTATATTAGCACTATATTCATATGATAATGATCCTGATAATTTAGATGGATTTGAATTAATTAAAAAGGCTGTTTCATTAATTGGAAAGATGCCTGCAATTATTGCATATTCATTACAAGCAAAAACTCATTATTTAGATAAAGATTCATTACATATTCATTTCCCAAAGAAAGAATATTCATTTGCTGAAAATATCTTATATTTATCAAGAAATGATGGTAAGTTTACTGAAGTTGAAGCTAAAACATTAGATAGATGCTTAATGGTTCATGCTGACCATGGTGGAGGAAATAATAGTGCCTTTGTTGGTACTTGTGTTGCTTCAACATTAACTGATCTTTATGCAATGATTACTGCATCATTATCATCATTAAAAGGACCTCGTCATGGTGGAGCTAATATGGCTGTACAAGATATGATGGCAACTATTATTGATGATATTGGTTTAGATGCTACTGATGATGAAATTAGAAATGTTTTAAAAAAGATTATTGCTAAAGAATATTTTGATAAGACAGGCTTAATTTATGGTTTAGGACATGCTATTTATACTTTATCAGATCCAAGATGTGAAATATTAAGAGAAGAAGCTAAAAAATTAGCTAAAGAAAAAGGAATAGAAAAAAAATATGAATTCTATCTTAAGGTAGAAAAAATAGGATTAGAATTATTAGAAGCTAAGACAGGTAAGAAGAGCTGTGCTAATGTCGATTATTATTCTGGTTTAATTTATGATTCATTAAATATTCCTAGAGATTTATTTATTCCAATATTTGCATGTGCGAGAATTGTTGGTTGGGTAGCTCATGATATTGAAACATTATTATATTGTAATAAGATTGTTAGACCAGCAACTAAATATGTTGGTGAAGAATTAGATAATTATAAATAATAAAATCCGGACTTATTCCGGATTTTTCTATGTTATAATGGTTTTAGGGTGATATTATGCTTAAGATTGGTATATTTGGTTTAGGCGCTGTTGGTATTTCTATTTATAAAGAATTAAATGGATATAAAGAATTATATGCTTTATGTGATAAAAATAGAATTGAAGCATATTCTAAAAATAAAATTTTTTATAATGGAGAAATATTAAATATAAATTATACTGATAATTTAATAATGGATTTAGTTATTGTTTGTGTTAAAAATTATCAATTAAAGGATTCAATAAATGATTTAAATAAATTTATCAATTCTAAAACTATTATTTTACCTATGCTTAATGGAATCGAGGCTCATGATTATTTAAAATCTATTTATAAATATAATAGAGTATTATATGGTGTTATTAATATTGAAGCTAATAAAATTGATAATAAGGTTATTGCTTCTAAAATAATAAATTTACAATTTGGTGATGAATATAATTATTATTTAAGAGAGCCTTTAATAAAAATAAAAAAGATATTTGATAATTATAATATTAATAATCATATATATCATAATATGAAAAGAAGAATGTGGTCTAAATGGACTTTAAATATTGGAATTAACCAAATATCAGCTTTAAATAATTATACATATAAAGATATGAGTGAACCAAAAGTTAAAGAATATTTATTCCATATATTTGATGAAGTATATAATGTATCATTAAAATATAATATTGGATTAACATTAGATGATATAAATGATTTAAAAAATATGGTTAATAATTTTAATTCTGATAGAGTAACATCATTAACTGTTGATTTTAACAAGGGTGGATTAAATGAAATTGATTCATTTGGTAAGAAAATATTAGAATTGGCAGATAATAAAAATATAGATGTGCCATATAATAAGGATTTATATTTTAAATTAAACGAAAAAGATTTAAATAGAAAGTAGAAAAGGATGCTATCGCTAGCATCCTTCTCTACTTTTTTGGGAGAGATTATTTTGAAAAGTTATCATTTTCAACTATATATTACTACTTGAAATGAATTTTGTCAAGCGCTTTCATAACAAAAAACAATAAAGATACTAAAATAAATGATATAATCAAAATGGAGTTGATTTTAATGGATCGTAGACAAATTTTATTAGATTTAAGAAATAAAGGAAAACTAAAAGGGTTAAAGCCTGCCTTTGTATTAATGAAACAAGATTTAGGTGGAATTTATACAGGTGGTACTGGTGATTATATAATGACTTATAGAGATGGTATATTATATTTTCAAAGATTATCATTTTTCTTTCATATATTAAAACCAAAAGAAGATTTACAATATAAGATGGGTATGTTTACTGAATATTATATTGAGACTAAGAATGTAACTAAAATCATTTATTTATATCGTAGGGATGGTAAATATTTAAAGATACATTATATGTATGGAACTAAAGATACCTATGCATCTGAAGATAATATTGCTAGAATTCTAAAAGAATTAGAAGCCTTAGGCATTAAACAAACAGATAATTCAAATTATGTAGGTGATCCAGATGAAGAAGGAACTGACGACAGCAGAGAAGAATCTAATTAAAAAGTACGAAATGAAAAAAACTAAAAAGACATCTTTTAAAGATAAGAAAGAGATGTATTTAAGACAAACTGATAGAAATTATAAAGACGGTGATAGAAATTGATTAATATAGGTAAATTTACAAACCTAAAGGTAAGAAGATTATCTGATTTAGGTTATATGCTAACAGATGATGAAAATGAGGTTTTACTTCATTTCAAGGAAGCTAAAGAAGAACATAATGTAGGAGATAATGTTAAAGTATTCATATATTCAGATAAAAAAGGAAGACCTACTGCTACAGAAAACATGCCGACTGTTTCTTTAGATGCGCCAGGCTGGGCTACTGTTGTAGAAATACTAAATGGTGTAGGTTGTTTTGTTGATATAAATGTTCCTAAAGATATTTTAATATCAAAAGATTATTTACCTTATGATTCTAATTTATGGCCTAAGGTAGGAGAAAAGGTATTTGTAGGTCTTAAATTGAAACATGAAATGATGCTTGCAAAGCCATTAAATAGATATGATATCATTGGTCTACATAAAAACATAAAATATGATGAAATGACAAAGGTTAAAGGTGTTGTTTGTCATATAGCTGAAAAAGGAATAGGTGCGATTACATTAGATTTAATGTATGTTTTTATTCCTAAGACTCAATTAAGAGGCGAACATCATCTAGGAGAAGAAATTGAAATAACTATAACTAAAATGCTAGATGAAGAATATTATGGTTCTTTAAATTCTAATAAAGAGAATATGATTGAACCAGATAAGAAATTGATTTTAGATTATATTAATAATCACCATGGAAGAATTAAGCTAACAGCTAAATCTAGTGCAGAAGAAATTGAATCTGAATTAAAAATATCTAGAAAAGCATTTAAAAGAGCTTATGGTGGATTATATAAAGATCATGTAATTGATTTTGATGATAAAGGTACTTTTATCGTAAAATAAATTTTTGTGAATTTTTGTAAATAAATATTGAAATATCGTAAATTCAAGTATATAATTATCTCAGAAGGTGATAAAATGCTTGAATTTTTTGAAGCGAATCAAACAACAGGTATAGCCACTATTTATGATAGGCATATATTATTTAACACAAAATTAATCCCGTTCTTTGAAAATGCATATAAGGTTAGAGTTGCCTTAGATAAGGAAGATAAAAAAATATATGTATTTATGATAGATAAGGATTATGCATTATCAGGTGAATTAAGTGAATCGTCACTTTTATCTATATCTGTTTCAAAAAGCTATGTAAGAATAGCTTCTAAACCATTAATAGAATTTATATCTAATACGTTCAATTTAAAAATCAATAAAGGTGAAAGCATTGGATTTAAAGCAAATTATGATAATAATAAGAAATGTATTATTATCGATTTAGGAGGCGAAGTATAATGGATTTTATGATTTGGGTATGGCTTGGAGTTTTTGTTTTAGCAATTATGATTGAGGCAATGACACAAGAATTAGTATCAATATGGTTTTCTATAGGTGCTTTCGCAGCCTTATGTATATCACAATTTACTCCTTGGTGGGTAAGCCTAATTGTGTTTATAGTTGTAAGTATCGCAGCTTTATTAGGTACAAGACCTGTATTAAAAAAGATTATGCGTAGTCAGGTAAGAAAAACTAACACGGATGATTTTGTTGGTCAGCGTGTACAAACTATTAAAGATATCACTAGATTTTCTTTAGGTGAGGTAAAAATCAATGGTATTATTTATAATGCTATTTTACCTGAAGATAGTGTAGAAGAAATAAAAAAAGATGATATTGTTGAAATAGTTGCTTTAAAAGGAAATAAAGTTGTCGTAAGAAAGGTAGAGGAATAAAATGGAAGGTTGGCAAATTTTTATAATTATATTTTCAATAGTTTTAGGTATTATATTATTATACTGTATTACTAGAATTAGAATTGTTAGACAAACAAGCAAATATGTTGTTGAAAGATTAGGTGGATTCCACGCTGTATGGAATGTAGGTATTCACTTTTTAGCTCCATTTATTGATAAGGTATCTTATGTAGTATCAATGAAAGAACAAGTTAAGGATTTTGATCCTCAACCAGTTATTACTAAGGATAATGTAACAATGCAAATTGATACAGTAGTATTCTTCCAAGTTACAGATCCTAAATTATATGCTTATGGTGTAGAAAATCCTATTTCTGCAATAGAAAATTTAAGTGCTACTACACTTCGTAATATTATTGGTGAACTTGATTTAGATGAAACTTTAACATCAAGAGATATTATTAATACAAAGATGCGTTCTATTTTGGATGAAGCTACAGACCCTTGGGGAATCAAAGTAAATCGTGTTGAGGTTAAAAACATTTTACCTCCAAAGGATATTAGAGAATCAATGGAGCGTCAAATGCGTGCTGAACGTGAAAGAAGAGAAAAGATTTTACTTGCAGAAGGTGAAAAAAAATCTCAAATCCTTTTAGCAGAAGGTCAAAAGGAATCTCAAATCTTAAGAGCTGATGCAGATAAACAAGCTAAGATTTTAGCTGCAGAAGCACAAGCTGAATCAATTCGTAAAGTAAAAGAAGCAGAAGCTGAAGGTATTCGTATGGTTAGAAATGCTGAAGCTGATGGTTTAAAAGCATTAGCTGATGCTCATGCAACACCTGAAGTATTAACTTTAAGAAGTTATGAAGCTGTTAAAGATTTAGCAAATGGTCAAGCAACTAAGATTGTTGTTCCATCTGATTTACAAAATGTTTCAACTTTAGCAACAACTGTTGCTGAAATTGTAAAGGATAAAAAGTAATGGATGCTTTTGAAGAATTAGAAAAACAAAATGATTTAAAAAAGACTAAAGAACAACATAAAAAAATTCTTTCAAGAATTAACAAAATATTAACAATAGTCTTTGGTTCTATCGGATTAGTATTCTTGATTACAGGTATTGTTTTACTTTTTACTGTTAAGGAACTTGATGCTTATTTAGCACCATTGATTATAGGTGGAGTATATTTAATTTTAGCAGTAGTTTTAAATATTGTTTTTAGAAATATCAATATTGATAAAGTATATGATAAAATTATTAAAAGAGCAGAAAATGGTAAAATAATGACTAATACAAATGAAATGTCAGTTAGAATAGTTATGCTTGAATCAAGAGTTAAGAGATTAGAAGAAGAAATAGAATCTTTAAAAAAGAATAACAGACAATAAGGTGTAGTAATGCACCTTATTTCTTTTATCTAATACATTATTTTATCTAAAATATTTAAAATATTTTCTATTGCATAAATATTTTATATATGTTAAAATAATCGAGCGTAATAGTTGGTCCGGTAGTTCAGCTGGTTAGAATGCCTGCCTGTCACGCAGGAGGTCGCGAGTTCGAGTCTCGTCCGGACCGCCATTATTATACGCGCTCATAGATCAACTGGATAGATTGTTTGGCTACGAACCAAGAGGTTGGGGGTTCGAGTCCTCCTGGGCGCGCCAGTATGAAATTAATGCACTGATATCAGTGCTTTTTTATTTTTTAATAAATAAAATAATATATTATTTTGTTTAAATTGCAAAAATAAGGTAAAATAGTATTACGGAGTAGTGATAGTTATGAAGTATACAAAAAGATTATTAGTCTTATTTTCAATATTATTTACTATAGTTTTATCTTCTTGTATGTTTTTTCATGGTGCTGAACACTCATTCGGTGATGATATAGTTGATGTTGAACCTACCTGTACTGAAGCTGGTAGTGGACATAGAATTTGTTCAAAATGTAATTTTAAAGAAGAATTTGAAATTCCAGCATTAGGTCATGAATATACACAATATACCATAGAAACTGAACCAAAATGTGAAGAAAAAGGTTTAAAGAAAAGAACATGCACTAGATGTAATCATGTTGATGAGGTTCTAATAGATGCTTTAGGACATCATTTTGATGATCCAATTATTGTGGATGAACCTACTTGTACTGATGATGGTTTAATGGTTGGTGAATGTACAAGATGTCATAAGCATACTGAAGAAGTTGTTCCAGCTCTTGGTCATGATTTTGAAGGTGCTTCATGGACTATTTTAGTTCCTGGTGATTGTACACATGAAGGTCAAGAAAAAGCTACATGTAATAGATGTCATCAAGAAATAACAGTTAATTATGGTGGAAGTCATTATTATGAAGATACAGTATTCTATAATAATTTAGGACATGGTGTAATTAAAAGTAAATGTAGTGGCTGTGATGATTGTTATTATAAAGGTATTGAAGTTGATTATACTAAATTATATGGTTATAAAAAGCTTGGAACTTATACAAATGGTGATAAATTACAAGCTATGTATAAAAAGATATATGAAGATTTAGATAAAGTATTTGATGAAACAAAGGATTATACAAGTGAAGATTCTGTTATTGCATCATACGCATATACTGATTATGGACTAACAGATAATGAAGCGACTATTGTTTATTCAACATTTAATAATGAAAATTATCAATTCTATTTTGTTAATCCTGGATTTACAACATCTATGCAACAGACAATGTCAGGTGATACTGTTATAAGTACAACTAAAACTTTAAAAATATCAATGAATTCTGATTTTTATTTAAGAAGTAAAAGAGAAGATTATGAATCAAAATTAGAAAATGAATTAAAGAATTTATCTAATTATTTAAAAGAAAAAACTTCTAAAGAATTAATTGATATGACAGATTATGAAAAAATAAGATATATCCATGATTATTTATGTAAAGAATTAACTTATGCTAAAACAACAAGTGGTCAGCCTGAAAATTCACCTTGGGCACATTCTATTGAAGGCTTGTTATATAAGAGAAAAGGCGTTTGTGAGACATATTCAGAAGCTTATCAATTATTCTCATTAGTCTTTGGAATAGAAACAATTACTGTTTCAGGTAAAGCTGACGGTGGTTCTGGTTTTGGAGCTCATAAATGGAATTATACGTACTTTAATGATAAATGGTATTTGATGGATGTAACTTGGGATGATCAAACAACTGTTAGATATGATTATTGGCTAGTAGGACAAAAAGCTGATCATGAGCCTACTCCAACAGATGTGAATAATCCTATTACAGATAATGTTATTACATTCCAAATTAATTTACCTGAATTAGCTTCAACAAGATATTATCCTTATCCAATTATTTAATTTATAAGTAAAGGAGGTTACATATGATAATATATTATAGTATTATACTTGGTTTAACCTTATTATTAACATTTATATATGTCTTTATGTGGCACAAACATAGTAGTATTCATTTCACATTAATATATATATTTATAGCTATTTCTAATTTAGGTTTCTTTTTGTTTTCTTTGTCAACAACATTAGAAGAAGCAGTTTTAGCATATAAATTCACATATATTGGTGGATGTTATGTCACTTTATTTATGATGTTTTTAATACTTTATTTGTGTCATGTTAAATTTAATAGTTGGATTATATTATTATCTATAGCCTTATCAACTTTTATGTTTACTTCAGCTTTAACAATTGGATATGTTCCATTTTTCTATAACAGTGTAGGATTTGAATTGGTAGATGGTAATCCAACTTTAATAAAAGATTATGGAATTATGCACACATTATTTTATGTAATGGTTGTTGTTTATATTCTTGTTGGTCTTGGAGCTATTGCATATGGCTTTTCCAAGAAAAAAGAAATATCTAGAAAAATATTAGTGCTTTTAGCAACAATAGAAATTGTCGTTGCGTTATCATTCTTTTTAAGTAGATTATTCTCTATATCAGTTGAATTATTACCTTTAGGCTTTGTTATATTTGAATTTATTGGATTAATTATACTTAATAGAATAAATTTATATGATGTTACTGATTGTGGAATAGACACAATTGAAAAGACAAAAGAAACAGGATTTATATCTTTTGATAAGAAATACCATTATTTAGGAAGTAATGATGTTGCTAAAGAAATATTTCCAATACTCTCTGAATTAACAATTGATAAGCCAATTGAAAATATAATGCCTAATGCTTATTCATGGCTAATGCATTATTTAGATGGTCATAATAATTTTTATTATTCAGAGAATGGTAAAATATATTTAATCAAAGTAAACGATCTATATATTGGTAGATTTAGAAGTGGTTATCAGTTTATGATAACTGATGATACTAAAAATCAAAAATATATTGAATTATTAGATAAATATAATACTGAATTAAAAGATGAAGTAGATTTAAAAACTAAACATATAATTGAAATGCACGATAGATTAGTTATGAGTATGGCTCAAATGGTTGAATCAAGAGATAATTCAACTGGTGGTCATATTAGAAGAACTAGTGAAGGAGTAAGATTCTTAATAGAAGAAATTAAGAAAGATAATTATTTAAATTTAAGTGATGAATTCTGTAAAAATATAATTAAAGCCGCTCCGATGCATGATTTAGGTAAAATAGCAGTAGATGATGCTATATTAAGAAAGCCAGGTAAATTTACTCCTGAAGAATTTGAAATAATGAAAACTCACGCAAGTGAAGGACAAAAAATAGTTCATCAAATTCTAGAAGGAACTGATGATAAATATTTCCAACAAATTGCCGAAAATGTAGCTCATTATCATCATGAAAGAATTGATGGATCTGGTTATCCAAATAAATTAAAAGGAGAAGAAATTCCACTTGAGGCTCGTATTATGGCTATAGCGGATGTATATGATGCCTTAGTTAGTAAAAGAGTATATAAAGAAAAAATGTCATTTGAGGAAGCTAACAAAATTATTATGGATGGTATGGGAACTCAATTTGATAAGAATTTAGAAAAATATTATGTTAATGCAAGACCTAAATTAGAAAAATATTATAGTGAAATAGATAATTAATTGGTGATAATTATGTATTTATATCATGTTGGTTTTGAAATATGGAAGAAAAAATGCTGATTTTGGTCAAGGATTTTATTTATCTTCCGATTTAGATTTTTCTAAAAAATGGGCAAGAATATCTAAAAATTAGTATTTTCTATGCTTGATGATAAAATAAAAGATTTAATGAATTAAAAAAAAGAGGTTTAAACCTCTTTTATTTTTTAACAAAGAATACTGCGATTGTATTAGGTCCACAATGGCAACCCATTGTTTCATCTATTATTTCTAATATAATATTAGCTTCAGGTAATCTTTCTTTGATTTTTGATACAAATTTTTTAGCATCTTCTAAATTATTTGTATAACCTACATATATGTTTTTACAATTATTATCAATGTTTTCAACAACTAAATCAACCATACCAGAAATTGCTTTGTTAGAACCTAGATGAGTTTCCTTTTTTTCTAATTTACCTTCTGAATTTGTTGTTATAATTGGTTTTATTCTTAATAAATTACCTGTTAATAAAGAAGCTAATCTTAATCTACCACCTCTATATAGATGATATAAAGAACCAATTGTAAATGCACTATATACTTTATTAGCTAAATTATCTAATTCTATTTTAATTTCATCTATAGATAAATTCTTATTAATTAATTCGATAGCTTTTTCAATAATAATTTTAATACCAATAGAACCAGATAAGCTATTAATTATCTCAACCTTAGCATTTGGATATTCTTCTAAAATCATTTCCTTAGCCATAACTGCGTTATTGAATCCAGCAGTTAAGCCTTTAGATAATGATATGAATATTACTTCATTATTATCTTTAACATATTTTTCAAATGCTTCATAGAATACCTGTGGAGCTATACAAGATGTTTTAACAACAGTAGAATGATCCTTTAATTTGTCATAAAATTCTTGTGGATCAATTTCATTATTAAGTGGGTTAATAATTTTTTCATTCATTTCAAATGTCATTGGAATGACATCAATATTTTTTTCTTTTGCTTCAACAAGACTCATACTTGAACATGAGTCAACAATTATCTTTATCATATATTTATCCTTTAATTATTTTTGTTTTTATAATATAATTACAGCAAATAGTTGCCTTTAAAATTTTATCATAAAAATTTAAAATTAAAATAAAAAATGATAAATTATTATAAATTGTGACATAATTTCATATTATGTATAAATGAATGGGGTTGTTATTCATGGTTGATAAAGATTTTCAAAAATACTTTATAGATGAATTTATTACTATTTTTGATGATGATTTAAAATGGAATGAAAGATTACAAAAACATATTAATAATGATAAAGAATTCGAAGACATTTTACTTAAAAGAAGTAATTCTTTAAGAAATAATTTTAAGAAAAATGAAGAATTATTTAAAAAATTATTATTTAAAATAGATGAACCTCTTAAAAGAAATGATGCGATAGCCTTATATAATATTGTTAAACATTTATTTACAGAGTGCTATGATGATTTTAAATTATATTATAGTGTTATTGATATAATTTATCCTTATTTTGAAAAGAAAAATGATATTAATAGAATGATTCATTTAAATCATATCTTAGGATTTGAAATAAATGATTTTATTACATCTACATATCATAAAGGTATATTAGATAATGTATATAATTATAAAGAAGTAATTAAATATAAGAATCATTATAAGTATTTACAATTTCGTTCAAGAAGAACTATTGTAGCTTCATATTATAATTTAATATTAATAATTATAGATGATAATGATGGAAGAATAACCAAAGAAGCTATTAATTATTATTTAGAATATAAGGAATTATATGATAATTATGTTTCTAAAATTGATGGAAATAAAAAATCTATTTTAGAATATAATGATAGAATCAAATATGCAGTTGGTGGTACTTTTTTACTTGATGCTAAGATAGATAAAAGTGATTTAAAAGTAATAGAAGAATTAATTAATGATATTATTAATGGTGAGTATAAAACTAAAAATACAATTGGATTTGGTCAAGTATATTCAGCTAAATTCCAATTGGATTATTTAAATGGTGTGATTACTGGAGATGAATTAATTGAATTAGGATTAGGATTCTTAGATGATATTAAAGACCCTAATTATAATGATATTGATGAATGTGGTATTGTACTGGAGGATATTATTAATGTATCAAATTCTATTTTTTATGCATTTGATGTAATAAATTATCCAGATACAAAGAAAAAAGAAATAGCTAAAAAATTAAATTTAAGAATAAAGAATATCTTAACTTCGATTCCATATGGAACATTTAATTCATTCATTAATTTATTATGTTGTGATTGGTATATTGCTGCTCATAAATATATGGATTCTTTTAATGAAAAATATGATGTTTTATCTAATATTATATTTTCTAGACAGCCAATAACATTAATACATTCATTAATGGTTAAGGAATTCTCTCTTATTATAGCTAAAGCTTTATATGAATACGATAAATCATTATTTGATGGATTATTTAATGATTTAGATGAATTGTTAGAATTTGTTGGTTACGCAGCTGTATTACATGATGTAGGGAAAATGACTATATGTAATACAATTAATACTCAATATAGACAATTAACAGACGAAGAATTTGCTTTAATAAAAGCTCATCCTAGTAATGGTAAATTAATATTAGGTGATGATCCAGATTTCAATAAATATGAGGATATAATTATTGGCCATCACAAATTTTATAATAATAAGGGTGGTTATCCTTCAGATTTTGATAGAACTAAATCAAAATATAATATTATTATTGATATAGTTACAATTGCGGACTGTAGTGATGCAGCTACTGATATTTTGGGTAGAAACTATGCCAAAGGAAAAACTTTTGATACTTTAGTTGAAGAATTCAAAAAAGATAGTGGTATAAGATATAATCCAGTAATTGTTGATTTAATAAGTAAAAATAATAAATTAAAAGAAGAGTTAACTCATTTATCAACAGATGGAAGAATTAGTTTGTATAAAGAAATATTTAAAAAATATTATTGATATAAATAATATATGTTGTATAATACTAACGGGCAATGGCGTATATATTAATAAAATTAATATTTAAACACTTTTTTGTTTCTAAATTTTTATTAATATGCTAACTCCTATATAATCATTGTGGTGGGTGATTATATGTGGCTCAGCCTGGTAAACTGAGAAAAGACGGGTTTATCCGTATTAAAAGACTGTTTTGGGTGGAACAGTCTTTTTCGTTTTTTTAATATAAAGATTTAATATACAAATCATGAGATAATTAGTTCATTTTTGCAAAATCTACCGTTCATTTTGAACATTAATGTTGACATAAATAATATTTAGTGATATCATGTCTTCGTATTTATTTTTTATTGGAGGAAATTATGAAAAAATTATTATTAGGTTCTGCAATTATTGCAGGTGCTTTAGTATCTATTAGTTTAACAAGCTGTGGTTCAAATGAAATTATTATTTATACTGCCGCTGAAGATGAAAGAATAGAATATCTAGATAAGGAAATCAAGGCTAAGTTCCCACAAACACCAGTTGTATTCCAAGCATTAGGTACAGGTGAAATGGCTACTAGATTACAAAGTGAAGATATTTATACTAAATGTGATATTTTCTATGATCTAGAAATTACAAACGCAGAAATTATTTTAAATAAGAATAAAGATATGTTCTATGATCTATCTGAATATAATTTTGATATTTATGAAGATAGTGTAAAAACTTATATGTCAAAGAAAAAATATGCTTTAAATAGTAAGGTATATAATGGTTTCTTAGTAAATAAAGAAGTATTAACTGCTAAAGGAGCTTCAATTCCTACTTCATATAATGATTTATTAAAATCTGAATATCGTGGTTCACAAAACAATTCAGGTATCGTTGTTATGCCAAATCCTAAATCAAGTGGTACTGGTTATTGCTTATACAATGGTATTTATTCTAAATTGGGTGAAACTGCTGGTTTAAAATATTTTGATGATTTAAATTTAAATATTAAAGAATTTACTACATCAGGTTCAGCACCTGTTAAGAGTGTTGATAGAGGTGATGCAGGTATCGCTGCTGGTATGTTATGGCAATGCTGTACTTACGCAAACAAGAATGATAAATTACAAGTTGTAACATTTGAAGAAGGTATGCCATTCAATTTATTTACAATGGGTATCGTTAATACTCATGAAACTAAGGCTGGAGTTAAAGAAGTATTTGAATATTTATTCAATGATTTAAATAAGGCTCAAAATGAGTATTTTAACCCTGATAAAATTTATAAAACTCAAGGGGCAGCTAAAATTGAAGGTTATCCAACAACTATTAATGAATTACAATGTAATGGTGTATCTGATTATCAATATAAACAAAATTTATTAGATAAATGGAAGTTCTAGTATATGGCAGAAAATCTTATTTTAGAGGTAGAAAATTTAAATAAGAGATATAACAAAAGAAGTGTCTTAGAGGACATTTCTTTTGGTGTTTATAAAGGTGAGTTCTTATCTTTATTAGGTCCATCTGGTTGTGGAAAGACTACTTTATTAAGATTATTAATAGGTATTGAATCTCCAACTTCAGGTGAAATAAAGAAAAATGGAGTAAGTATTTTAAATAATACTCCATATGAAAGAAATATTGGATTAGTATTCCAAAATTATTCTTTATTCCCTAATATGAATGTATATCAAAATATTGCTTACGCATTACAAGCAAAGAAAAAATATACTAAAGAAGAAATCCACGATATGGTCATAGAAATGATTGATATTGTTGGGTTAAATGAACATATTTATAAAAAACCAAGACAATTATCAGGTGGTCAATGTCAAAGAGTTGCGATAGCGAGAACTCTTGTACTAAAACCAGATATCATATTATTTGATGAGCCAATGAGTGCACTTGATGCTGATATCAAGGTTGTATTAAGACAATTAATCAAAAATATTCAAAAGAAATATGATATTACTATGATATATGTTACTCATGATCAGGAAGAAGCTTTCGCTTTATCTGATCGAGTAATGGTATTAAATGAAAGTAGAATAGCTCAGCTTGATACTCCATATAATATTTATCATAATCCTGCTAATGACTTTGTTAAGAGATTTGTTGTTGATCATTTGGATTTAAAGATTAAATCAATCGAAGATAGTATCAAAAATGATAACAAAGAATTAGAGGATAGAAAAGACAATGATAACAACTAATAGTAAAGCTCATGCCTTTGGCAAATATGTACATCATGAGTGGATAAGATTTATCGCTATCGGTATTATTTTTGTATTCTCAATCTTACCTCTTGTGATTTTATTATTTAATATTAGTGGTGAAGATTTAAGCTTTGTATTCAGTGATGAAAGATTTGGGAAATCAGTTCTTAATTCATTTTTATATACTTTAGCCTCCTCAGCTATAACTACTATTTTAGCTGTAGTGGTTGCTTATTTTCTAAATGAATCAAACCTAAAGCATAAAAATGTGTTTGTGCTTTTGATAACACTAGGAATGCTTGTTCCAACTATTTCAATTGGTCTTGGAGTTAGAGTTTTATTCGGTACTAATGGTTTATTAGATAGAATTTTCAATATAAATATTGATGGATTAGGATTTGAAGGATTGATTATAGGTTCAGTCATTTCATCTTTCCCAGCAACATTCTTAATTATTTATGATGCCTTAAAATACGAAGATAAAAGCCCATATGATTCTGCGGAAATCATGGGTATTAGTAAATTTTCTAGTTTCTTTAGACTAAAACTAAGATATTTATTTGTTCCAATTGTCGCTGCGTTTTTTGCATCATTTACTTTAATCTTTTCAGATTATGGTATTCCAATGGAATTACAAGGTAAGGTTAATACATTACCTATGTATTTATATGAACAAATTATGTCTATGTTCAAATATGGCAGAGGTTCTATTGTTGGTGTTATGCTACTATTACCTGCCATAGCTTCATTTGTTTTTGATATTTTCTTTAAAGAAGATAATGTTGGTGTAAATCAAAACAAATTAATCAAACCATCTAAGAAGTTTGATATTGTTTCACTTATTATAATAATATTAGTTGTTGTTTTATTATTTATTCCTCAATTATCTTTTATAGTTTTATCATTTGTTAAGGATTTCCCTAATGATATGTCATTTACCTTAAATAATATTAAGGCAATATTCTCATCATCAATGGGTATTGGTTTAGGTAGATATGTATTAAATTCTATTTTAGTATCATCCTTAACTGCGATATTTGGTACAGCAATTGCTTTTATAACAGCTTATTTATCATCAAGACATGATGGTAGAACAGGTAAAATAATAAATTTATTAGCTAAATCAACTATAGCTATACCAGGTATAGTTTTAGGTTTAGGTTATATTATTTTATTTAAGTGGACTAATGGTTGGTTCTTTGGAATATTTGTAATTTTAGTTGTAGTAAATATATTCCACTTTATGGGTACTCCATTCATAATGGCTAAAAACTGTTTATCAAAGATGGATAGAAATTATGAGGTTGTAGGTAATACCCTAGGTATTTCTAGAACTAAAATAATATTAAAGGTTTTAATTCCAAATTCAATTCAAACTATTATTGAAATGATTTCTTATTTCTTTATTAATAGTATGATTACAATTTCTGCGGTTGCTTTCTTATGTCAATATGCAAATCAACCACTTGCAGTATCAATGATTGGATTTGAAAAACAAAATAATTATGAAATGCAAGCTGTTATTTCATTTGTTATTTTATTAATTAACATTATTTTCAAGATTATAATTAATGTTGTTTTAAAATTTGTAAATAGTAAAAAGAAGGATAATTATATGGATTTGACAAGATATCAATTTGAATTATTAACTTATTTAGAAAAGAATGGTAAAGGTCATTATTCTCAAAGAGCTTTATCTGATATATTAACTTTATCTTTAGGAACTATTAATAAATTAATTAATGAATTATTAGAATTAGATTATATTTCTTATGATTCAAATAATGAATTATCTATTACTGAAAAAGGCTTAAAGGCATTAGATCCTTATAAAGTTAGAAAAGCTATCATATTAGCAGCTGGTTTTGGTTCTAGAATGGCTCCTGTTACACTTGATACACCAAAACCTATGGTTGTTGTAAATGGTAAAAGAATTATTGATACTTTACTTGATGCTTTAATTAGAGCTGATATTACGAATATTACAATTGTAAGAGGATATAAAAAAGAAAAGTTTGATGAATTATTAGAAAAATATCCATTCATCAAATTTGTTGATAATGAAAATTTCAATGTTATGAATAATATTTCAAGTGCTATGAAAGTAATAGATTTACTTGATAGATGTTATATTTGTGAAGCTGATTTAGTTATTTCTAATCCTGATATTATTAGAAAATATGAATATTCAACTAATTATTTAGCTGCTAAAGTAACTGAAACAGATGACTGGTGTTTTAAAAAGACTAATGGTTATATTTCAAGTTACCAACAAGGTGGTACTGATTGTTATCAAGCTTATGGTATTTCATACTGGACTATGGATGACTGTGAAAAATTAAGAAATGATATTCAAAAGGTATTTAATTCTCGTGGTGGTAAAGAATATTTATGGGAAAATATTCCTTTAAAAGCTTGTAAGAAGAATTATAAAATTGAAATTAGAAAATGTCATAAAACTGATATAGTAGAAATTGATAATTTCAGTGAACTAGTTCAAATTGATGATTCATATAAAAATTATCCAGGACACGAACAATTTTAATTTATAGAATTATTAAACTAATTATGTTAAAATAATATGTGGTTTTAGGAAAGCGAGAATATATATGAAAATTAAAGATGTAGATTTTGAAACTTATTTAAAAAATTATCCAAATGAAGATGGCTTTTTTGGAAGATATGGTGGAGCTTATATTCCAGACGAATTAAAGCCTGCTTTTGAAGAAATTAAAACTGCTTATCAAACAATCTGTCACTCATCACAATTCATTAATGAATTAAGAAGAATAAGAAAAGAATTTCAAGGTAGACCAACTCCAGTTTATCATTGTGAAAGATTATCTAAATATTGTGGTGGTGCACAAATATATTTAAAAAGAGAAGATTTAAATCACTCAGGTGCTCATAAATTAAATCACTGTATGGGTGAAGGCTTATTAGCTAAATATATGGGTAAAAAGAAAATTATCGCTGAGACAGGTGCTGGACAACATGGTGTAGCTTTAGCTACAGCCGCAGCTTACTTTGGTTTAGAGTGCGATATTTATATGGGCGCTGTTGATGTAAAAAAACAAGCACCAAATGTTTCAAGAATGAAATTATTGGGTGCTAGAGTTGTCGAAGTAACTGATGGACAACAAACATTAAAGGAAGCAGTAGATGCTGCATTTAATGCTTATTTAAAAGAATATAAGGATTGTATTTATTGTATTGGATCAGTTGTTGGTCCTCATCCATTCCCACAAATCGTTAGAGATTTCCAATCAATTGTTGGTATCGAAGCTAGAGAGCAATTCCAAGAAATGACAGGCTTATTACCTGATGTTATTTGTGCCGCTGTAGGTGGTGGATCAAATTCTGCTGGTTTATTTATTCCATTCTTAAATGATCCTGTTGAAATTATTGGTGTTGAGCCACTTGGCCGTGGAAAAAAAGAAGGAGATAACGCAGCTTCAATGACTTTCGGTTCTGAAGGTATTATGCATGGATTTAATTCAATCATGCTAAAGGATAAGAATGGTGATCCTGCACCAGTATATAGTGTTGCTTCAGGACTTGATTATCCATCTGTTGGACCTGAACATGCATTTTTACATGATTTAGGTAGAGTTAAATATGATTCAGTAACTGACGCTGAAGCATTAGAAGCATTCTATACTTTATCAAGACTTGAAGGTATTATTCCTGCACTAGAATCATCACACGCTGTAGCTTATGCTATGAAATTAGCTAGAACTACAAAGAAGACAGGTACTATTTTAGTTAATTTATCTGGTCGTGGTGATAAAGATATGGATTATGTTATTGAAAAATACGGTATCGATTATCTTGAAAAGAATGGTATTAAATTAGATTTTTAATATTTTAATTTATAGGGTATCTATTGATGCCCTTTTTTCTTTTTAAAAAAAAATAATTATTATTAATAATAATTGTTTTCAAATAAAAAATAGTGTGTTAAAATATTAGTTGTTTTTTGGAGGAGAAATATGGGCGGAATATTTGGAGTTATTTCTAAACATGATTGTGTATTTGATTTATTTTTCGGAACAGACTATCATTCACATTTAGGAACTAGACGTGGTGGTATGGCTGTATTAGGTGAAAAAGGATTTAATAGAGCTATACATAATATTGAAGGGGCACCATTTAGAACTAAGTTTGAACATGATGTACAAGAGATGAAAGGTAAGATGGGTATTGGTTGTATATCTGATTATGAACCACAACCATTAATTGTTAAATCTCATCATGGTACTTACGCTATTACTACAGTTAGTAAGATTAATAACATTAAAGAAATTGAAGAAATGTTATTTAAAAATGGTAATTCACATTTCTTAGAGATGAGTGGTGGAGAAATTAATCCAACTGAATTAGTTGCTTCAATCATTAATCAAAAAGAAAACCTAATTGATGGTATTAAATACGCTCAAGAATTAATAGATGGTTCATTAACATTCCTAGTATTAAATGAAAAAGGTATTTATGCTTCACGTGATAAATATGGTAGAACACCACTTGTTATTGGTAAGAATAATGATGGTTTTTGTGTATCATTTGAATCATTTGCTTATTTAAATTTAGGATATGAAGATTATAAAGAATTAGGACCTGGTGAAGTTTGTATACTTACTCAAGATGGAGTTAAAACATTAGTTGCTCCTGGAGATAAAATGAGAATTTGTACATTCTTATGGGTATATTATGGTTATCCATCATCTTCATATGAAGGTATTTCAGTTGAAAAGATGAGATATAATTGTGGTAAATATATCGCAATGAGAGATAATGTTGATGTTGATAGTGTTGCTGGTGTACCTGATTCTGGTACTGCACATGCTGTTGGTTATTCAAATCAAAGTGGTATTCCATTTGAACGTCCATTTATTAAATATACACCAACATGGCCTAGAAGCTTTATGCCTACAATTCAAACTAAGCGTGATTTAATTGCTAGAATGAAGTTAATACCAGTACATGATTTAATTGAAGGTAAAAGATTATTATTAATAGATGATTCAATCGTTCGTGGAACTCAAATGAGAGAAACAACTGAATTCTTATATAGAAGCGGTGCTAAAGAGGTTCATATTAGAAGTGCATGCCCTCCTCTAGTATTTGGTTGTAAATATTTAAACTTCTCTAGATCTTCTTCAGAACTTGAATTAATAACAAGAAGAGTTATAACTAGACTTGAAGATAAAGTAACACCTGAAATATTAAAGTGTTATGCTAATCCAGATAGTGATAAATATAAGAAAATGGTCGATGAAATAAGAAAAGAACTTAATTTCACATCACTTGCATTCAATAGAATTGATGATTTAAAGAAAGCATGTGAAATAGATGAAAGTAAGCTTTGTACTTATTGCTGGGACGGAAAAGAGTAAAAATTATGAAATTAGCTTTTGACAATGATAAATATTTAAAATTACAATCTGAAAACATTATAAAAAGAGTATCTAAATTTTCAGGTAAATTATACCTAGAATTTGGTGGTAAATTATTTGATGATTATCATGCGTCAAGAGTATTACCAGGATTTTTACCTGATTCTAAATTAAGAATGCTTTTAACAATTAAGGATAGAGTAGAAGTTGTTATTGTTATAAATGCTATTGATATTCAAAATAACAAGGTAAGAGCTGATTTAAATATTACATATGAAAATGATGTTTTAAGATTAATTGATGCTTTTGAAGCATCAGGCTTATATGTAGGTTCAGTATGTATAACAAGATTCCAAAGAACTCCTAGTGTTATAAGCTTTAGAAAAAAATTAACTAATTTAGGAATTAAAACATATTTAAATTATGATATTGAAGGCTATCCACATAATGTTGCTAAAATAATTAGTGAAGATGGCTTTGGTAAAAATGAATATATTAAAACTGATAGAGAAATAGTAGTAGTAACAGCACCAGGACCTGGTTCTGGTAAGATGGCTACTTGTATGAGCCAACTATATCATGAAAATAAGCGTGGTATTAAAGCTGGTTATGCTAAATATGAAACATTCCCTATTTGGAATATTGCTTTAAAGGATCCTGTTAATTTAGCTTATGAAGCAGCAACAGCTGATTTAGCTGATGTTAATATGATTGATCCATATCATTTAGAAGCATACAATCAATTAGCTATTAATTATAATAGAGATGTTGAATCATTCCCTGTTTTAAGAACAATGTTTGAAGCTATTTATGGCAAAGGTAAATGTCCATATAAATCACCTACAGATATGGGTGTAAATATGGCTGGATTCGCTATATGTGATCATAAGGTATCTGATCAAGCTTCAAAGGATGAAATTATTAGAAGATATTTAAATACATTAGTATTATTAAGAAATGGTAGAGCAACTCAAGAAGCAGTAGATAAGATTGCTCTTTTGATGCAAGCTCTTAATATTACAGTTCAAGATAGAGCGTGTGTTAATGAAGCTTTATTAAAGGCTAAGAAAACTGGAACTCCATCAATGGCACTTACTTTAGATAATGGTAAAACTATTACTAGTAAAACTTCACCATTATTATCAGCTCCAGCAGCTTTAATATTAAATGCTTTAAAGGAATTAGCTGGAATTGATGATGATGTATTATTGATTTCACCTGAGGTAATTGAACCTATTTCAAAATTAAAGATTCAAGATTTAGGTAATACAAATCCAAGATTACATCTAGAAGAAGCATTGATTGCTTTATCTATTTGTGCTAAGGATGATGAATTAGCTAAAAAAGCATTAGATAAAATTTTTGAATTAAAGCATACTCAAGCTCATTCAACAGTTATTTTATCTGAAACAGATGAAAATACATTCAAAAAGCTTGGAATTGATTTAACATGCGAGCCTGAATTTAAAGCTCATAAATTATATAGAAAAAATGATGATAACTAAAAAAGAGCCTTTAGAAAGGCTCTTTCTTTTGCATTAAAGTTATTTTTCTACCATCTATTTTAATAATACCATCTTCCTTTAAATATTTTAATTCTCTAAACATTGCAGATCTATTTATTGATAAGTAATCAGCTAAATCTTTTAAACTCATTGGAAGATAAATATATTTAGTATGTTTTTTTTCATATTCAATTTCTAAAAATTCCAATATTTTATCTCTTATATTCTTTTTTGATAATATTCTTGTTCTATAATTGTTTTCTTTTAAAATATTACATACAATATCAAACATATTATTAATAAATGTATTATAATAACTATAAGATGTATTTTTAGGATTAGAAAAATTAGCATAATCAAATACTAATATTTTAGATTTACTTTTAGCTTGTATTTCACAATCTAAATTATTAATATCAGATATATATGTTCCAAATACACTGTTTTCATATAGATCAGATATTAGCATCTCGTCTCCATTATAATTAATATTTAGTATTTGAGCGTATCCTTCTAGTAAAATACATACTATATTCTTGTTTTTAATAACAGATAAAACATCATCATTTTCTTCAAAATAATAGACATGACCCTTTAAAAGTTCTATCAATTTGAGCTTTTCTCTTTCGGTTATATTTTCAAACGGATTTATCATTTTTATCACCCTTTGTCACAATTATATAAAAATTCTTATAAAGTTGCAACGGCAACTTTTTATTATTTTTTTATTTAATATAATTGAAGTAAATTCGAGCGAAAAATAGATTGGAGTGGAGCATATGAAAATTGTTAAAAGAGATGGGCATATTGTCGACTATGACAAGTCAAAAATCGAGATTGCAATTGGTAAGGCAAATGCTGAGGTAAAAGCTAAGGATAGAGCAACTGCTAAAGAAATTGATGAAATCATTAAATACATCGAGGATCTTGGTAAGAAAAGAATTTTAGTTGAGGATATCCAAGATATTATCGAAGAGAAATTAATGGAATTTGATAGATATACTTTAGCTAAAATCTATATTACATATAGATATACTCGTGAATTAGTAAGAAAGGCAAATACTACAGACCAATCAATCAAGGAATTAATTGAAGGCGAAAACGAGTATTGGAATAATGAAAATTCAAACAAGAATGCTGAACTTGTTACTACACAAAGAGATTATTTAGCTGGTATTACATCTACAGATATTACTCGTAGATTCTTACTTCCTGATGATATTGTTAAAGCTCATGATAGTGGAATTATTCATTTCCATGATGCAGATTATTTTGCTCAAAATGCATTACATAACTGTGAATTAATTAATCTAGAAGATATGTTACAAAACGGTACAGTTATTAATAATGTAAAAATTGATAAGCCTCATAGATTTATTACTGCCGCAACTATTGCAACTCAAATCATTTTAGCCGTTACATCATCATCTTATGGTGGAGCAACTGTAACACTTTCTCATTTAGCTCCATTTGTAAGATTATCACATGATAATTATTTCAAAAGATATAAAAATAGAGGATTCTCTGATGAGGATGCTGAAAAATATGCAAAAGAAGATACTCATAAGGAAATTGAAGATGGTGTTCAAACATTCAATTACCAAGTAAATTCTATGACTAATACTAATGGTCAAGCACCTTTCCTAAGCGTATTTATGTATTTAGGTGAAACTGAAGAATATAAAGATGAATTAGCTGAAATTATTGAAGAATTCTTACATCAAAGAATTAAAGGCTTCAAGAATGAAAAAGGTGTTTATATTACACCTGCATTCCCTAAATTATTATATGTACTTGAAGAAGATAATGTAGATGAAGGTACTAAATATTTCTATTTGACTAAATTAGCTGCTGAATGTACAGCTAAGAGATTAGTTCCTGACTATATTTCTGAAAAGAAGATGTTTGAATTAAAAGTTGATAAGAATGGTAATGGAAACTGCTATCCATGTATGGGTTGTAGATCATTCTTAACTCCATATATTGATCCTAAGACTGGTAAGCCTAAATATTATGGTAGATTTAATCAAGGTGTTGTTACAATTAATTTACCAGATGTTGCTTTATCAAGTGGACAAGACATGGAAAAATTCTGGAAGATTTTTGATGAAAGATTAGATTTATGTCATAAAGCATTACAAATTAGACATAAGAGATTAGCTAATGTAACAAGTGATGTTGCCCCAATTTTATGGCAATATGGTGCTTTAGCTAGACTTGGCAAGGGTGAATCTATCCATGATTTATTGCATAATGGTTATTCAACTATTTCATTAGGATATGCTGGTTTATATGAATGTGTTAAATATATGACTGGTAAATCTCATACTGATAATGGTGAAGGTCATGATTTCGGTATTAAAATTATGAAACATTTAGTTGATTCATGTAATAAGTGGAAGGCAGAAGAAAAGATTGATTATTCTGTTTATGGTACACCAATTGAATCTACAACTTACAAATTCGCTAAATGTTTAAAGGAAAGATTTGGTACTGTTAAGGGTATAACTGATAGAAATTATATTACTAATTCATATCATGTTCCTGTATTTGAAGAAATAGATGCATTTAATAAATTAAAGCTTGAAAGTGAATTCCAAGCATTATCTCCAGGTGGAGCTATTTCATATGTTGAAACTCCAAACCTACAAAATAATTTACCTGCAGTTATTTCTGTAATGAGATTCATTTATGATAATATTATGTACGCTGAACTAAATACTAAGAGTGATTATTGTCAAAAATGCGGATATACTGGTGAAATATTAGTTGACGATAATTTAGAATGGTATTGTCCAAATTGCGGTAATAGAGATCATAATCTATTAAATGTTGCTAGACGTACATGTGGCTATATTGGTACTAATTTCTGGAATAAGGGTAGAACACAAGAAATTAAAGAGAGAGTTCTTCATATAGATAATAAGGCTTGTTAATGAGATATAATATTATTCGTAAAATGGATATTTCTGATGGTCCTGGTGTTAGAGTATCTATATTCTTCCAAGGCTGTCATTTCCATTGCTATAAATGCTTCAATGAAGACACATGGGATTTTAATGGTGGAAAAGAATTCACTGAGGCAGAAATCGAAGAAATTATGGAACTCTTAAATCATAATTATATTAGTGGTCTATCTATTTTAGGTGGAGAGCCTATGCATCCAACTAATGTTGTTGGTACATTAGCTTTAGCCAAAAGATTTAAAGAAAAATATCCTGATAAAACATTATGGGTATGGACAGGATACAAATTAGAAGATATTCCAGAAAAAGAAGTATTAAAATATATAGATGTATTAGTTGATGGACAATTTAAATATGATTTATTTAGTCCACTATTAAAATGGAAAGGTTCATCAAATCAAAGAGTAATAGATGTTCCTGAAACATTGAAACAAAATAAAATAATATTATTTGAAGATTAAGTGTGATTAAGTTCACACTTTTTTCTTTTATAAAAAAATTTTAAAAAAATTAGCACTCACCTA
>CAMJOZ010000004.1 GCA_946407635.1 uncultured Caryophanales bacterium | reverse complement strand
CTATACAGTAAATAATACTTTTACTACTCTTATTGACCGTTTCACAAGTGGCACAATGTGCATAGGTTGTAAAGTAACCAACTTATAAAATTCGAGTTTTAACTCAATCAATAATGTGATAATTATCACTTACGGCATAAAGCCAATTTGACTACGACTCTAATGAGTTTTTGTATACAATATGATTATATCATATACAATTTTTTTGTCAAAAAATTAAATATTTATATTACCAATAATGTTCTTCTTTTAAGCTTCTTGATAATAATTCTTGTAATGCATCTTTAGCATTTAATTCATTATTAACTACTCTATACGCAGTATCAATGATAGGTAAATCTAATTTATATTTAATACCAATTTCATGACCAGCAATAATAGCTCTAATTCCTTCTACAGATTGAGCTATTGAATTAGTTGCTTCATCAACAGACATACCTTGGCCTATTTTTAAACCACATTGGAAATTTCTTGAATTCATACTTGATGCAGTAACAATTAAATCACCAATACCAGATAAACCATAAGCAGTTTCCATCTTACCACCTAAAGCAACAACGATAGAAACAATTTCTTTAATACCTCTAGTTATTAATAAGGCTCTAGCATTTTCACCTAATCCCATACCATTGGCAACACCTGAAACAATAGCTATTGCATTTTTAATAGCTCCACCAGTTTCAACACCAATAACATCATCAGATGTATATACTCTTAAATATTTTTCATTACTAAATATTTTTTGAACTTCTTTAGCTAATTCTTCATCTTTAGATGCAGAAACTAAAGCAGTAGCTTTTCTTAATATTAATTCTTCTGCGTGAGATGGTCCTGATAAAGCAACATATCCTTTGATATATTTCTTATCAATAACTTCTTCAACTATTTCAGATACTCTTTTTGATGTGTCTGGTTCTATACCTTTACTAACATTAACAAATAGTTTTTTTGTTGTTATTGCAAAAGCAATATCTGTTAAAACCTTTCTCATTGCCTTTGTAGGAACACATAAAACAATTATATCTGAAAAAGCAACAGCCTCACCAAGTCTTGATGTAGCTTTAATACTTTCAGGAATTTTAATATCAAAAAATGGATGTAAATGTTCATTATTAATTTTTTTAATAAAATCTTCATTTATATCTCTTATTAAGACCTTATTACCATTATCTGATAATGCTTGAGCTAGAGTAGTACCCCAAGCTCCTCCACCAATTATCGAAATATTCATAATTAGTCCCTCTTTCTAAATTCAAGTTTTATAGGAGTTGCGAAAAAATCAAAACTCTTTCTTAATTGATTTTCTAAATATCTATAGTAAGAAAAATGTAAATATTTAGGCTCATTTACAAATATCGCAAATGTAGGTGGCTCTACACCAACCTGTGATGCATAATAAATCTTTATTACACCACCATTAAAGCTTGATGGTGGGAATGTTAAAATTGCATCCTGAATAACATCATTTAATACAGATGTAGATATTCTCTTATGATAAGCTTCAAACGCTTGATTAATAGCAGGGAATAAAGTATGAACTCTTTTATTTTCTAAAGCACTTAAAAATACAATTGGTGCGTAATCCAAATATTTATATGTACTTCTTACATCATCTTCCCACTTTTTCATGGTCTTAGAGTCTTTATTAATTAGATCCCACTTATTAACAACTATGATACAAGCTCTATTATATTCTTCAATATATTGACCAACATGAGTATCTTGATCAATTATACCAGTTGAAGCATCTAAAACTAATAATACAACATCACTTCTACCGATTGCATCAACACTTCTTAAAACTGAATATTTTTCTATATTTTCGTATATTTTTCCACGTTTTCTTAAACCAGCTGTATCAATAACAACATATTCTTTATCATATGCCTTAAAACGTGTATCTATTGAATCTCTAGTTGTTCCTGGAACATCTGAAACAATAACACGATTATCATTTAATAATGCATTAGTTAAACTTGATTTACCAACATTAGGTCTACCAATTAAAGAAAATTTAATAGCATCATCTTTTTCATTAGATGTTGATTTAGGAACAGCTGCTAAAATTCTATCTAATAAATCACCAACACCAATACCATGATTACTAGATATAGCAATAGGATCATCAAAACCTAATGAATAAAATTCATAAATATTTTCTTTAAATTTTTGATCGTCAACCTTATTAACTGCTAAAATTACTGGTTTATTAGTTTTATAAAGTAATTTAGCAATATATGAATCATCATTAGTAACACCACTACGACAATCTACAACAAATACAATAACATCAGCTTCATCCATAGCTATTTCAGCTTGCATCTTAATTTCTGTTAAAAAAGGAGCATCTCCAAGTTCAATGCCCCCTGTATCAATCAAGAAAAAATCTTTAGAAAGCCATGATGCTTTAGCATAAATACGATCACGCGTAACACCTGGTTGGTCATCAGTAATGGATAAACGTGCACCAATTATACGATTGAATAATGTAGATTTACCAACATTAGGTCTACCTACAATCGCTACTTTTGGTAACATATTAATCACCTCAATAAAATATTACTTAGATTCCTCTAAAACATCTTTGAAAGCATCACCGATTGTAACACTTTCTTCTTTATCAGTTAAATGCTTTTCAAAGCTTTTACGTTCTTCTTCATCTTTTAGCTTTTTAATTGATAATTTTAATCTCCATTCACGTGGCTTAATTTCAACAATAATTGCTTTTAAAGTATCGCCAACTGCATAAAAATCAGTTAAATTACCTTTTTCTGTTAAAGCTTCTGACATAGGAACGAAGCCATCAACACCTAAAGCTTCAACCTTTAATCCTTTTTCATTAATTTCAGAGATTTTAATATCTACAACATCTCCAACCTTAGCATCAACTCTTTCCCAAGGGTTATCTAAAAGTGGTTTACGAGATAATGAAATTCTTTCTTTCTCTTCATTAATATTAATGATAACAACTTCAACCTTATCATTAATCTTTACACAATTTTGGAAATTATCATTAGGATTATGACTGAATTCAGATTGATGTAATAAACCCTTAACTTCTGGAGCTAATTCTAATAATAAACCATATTGTAATTTATTCTTAACAATACCTTCAACCTTATCAGATACTTTATGATCTTTGATATATAGCTTGAAAGGAGTTTCAAGTAATGCTTTTCTTGAAAGCTCAATCTTGTTATTTTCTTTTTTAATTACTTTTACTTCTAATTCTTGACCTAAAGTTAATTCTTTAGTGATATCAACAAATGAATGAGAAACTTGATTAGCCTTTAACAAACCAGTTAAAGTTTCAAACTTTAATAATGCACCATAAGGCTCAATTTTAATAACAGTACCCTTTAATACATCACCAACATTAACCTTATCTAATTCTTTTTGACGTTCTTCTTTGAATTCTTCATCTTCAATTACTTTTCTTGAAACAATATAACTATGTTTCTTAGGATCAGAATCTATAATTTTAACATCAATTTTAGATTTTACTGTAACATTTTTTGTAGCTTGGCTTCTTGGCATAAATAATCTAATAGAATTATATTCACATCTATAGCCTTTACCTTCAATCTCTTCAACTACATTAACAGTTAATGTTTCATTAGCTTCCTTTATTTGGTTAAGCTTATCTAATACTTCATCATCAATTTGGTTTAATCTTGATAATAAAATTTCATCTTCTGTTTTTTTAGTTACAGTTGCCTTAACAGTATCTCCAACTTTAATGATATCTTTGAATGATTCAATAGATTTATCATTAGTATAGTGATCTAAGTGAATAATACCATCAATAGCTGAACCAGGAATTGATATAACTAATGTATTATCATTTTGAATAGATACGACTTTACCTTCAACGATATCTCCTCTTTTAAAATCCTTTAAATCATAATCATCTAAATTAAAATTTTCCATAGTCTACCTCTCATTTATCAAATTAACTATTTTATTACAAACCTCTTCTATGGAAAGAGAAGTTGTGTCTATTTTTATAGCATCCTCAGCACATTTTAAAGGAGCTATTTTTCTAGTTGAATCATTTATGTCTCTTTGCTTAATTTCTTCTAAAATAGCATTATAATCACTCTTAATGCCTAATTCATCATTTTGCTTAACTCTTCTTAATGCTCTTTGTTCTGCTGATGCAGTTAAGAATATTTTAAGATTAGCATTTGGATAAACAACAGTACCAATATCTCTACCATCCATAATAATTCTACCATGGAAATTCTTTTCAAGTTCTAATACCTTGTCTCTTACCTTTTGTATTTTAGCAATCTTTGATGCATTATTTGAAACTATATCTTGTCTTATATCAACTGACACATCTTTACCATTTAATAATACCTTAGCACCATCAAACTTAATATCAATTTCATCTAAGAAATTAATTTCATTTTCATCATCTAGATTAATGTTTCTATTTAAAGCTTCTAAAGTGATTGTTCTAAACATTGCACCTGTATCTACATGATTTAAATTACATCTTTTAGCTACAATTTTTGAAATAGATGATTTACCAGAACCAGCTGGTCCATCTATAGCGACAATAAAATCTTCCATATAATCATACCCTTAACATTATAATTTTATCATAAAATTATTGATTTTACAAACTATATAATTTCTTAATCTCATGAGGCTTTAATGGTCTATAATCACCAACACCTAGGCCTTCAATGCTAATTCCTGCAAATTCAACTCTTTTAAGTTTCTTAACAGGAAATCCAACAGCCTCACACATTTTTCTGACCTGACGGTTTCTACCTTCAGAAATAGTTAATTTAATTAAGCTTGATTTATTTTCTCTATCAAGTGATACAACCTCAAGCTTAGCTCTTTTAGTCATTATTCCATCAATCATTACACCTTTAATTAATGATGTAGCTGCTTCTTGAGTAATAATACCATCAACTCTAGCTTGATATGTTTTTTCAACATTTTTACTACTTTTAGTTAATCTATAAGATAATTCGCCATCATTTGTTAATAACAAAACACCTGAAGTATCATAATCTAATCTTCCAATAGGAAATATTCTTATTTTTTTAGTTTCTTGATCTAATAAATCTAAAATAGTTCTTCTACCTTTAGGATCAGATAATGTTGTTAAATAACCTGTTGGCTTATTTAAAACATAATAAACTAATTCTTCTCTAATAAGCATTTTACCATCAAGCTCTATAACATCTTTTTTAGATACTTTAGTGCCTAATTCAGTAACAACTTCTCCATTAACCTTAACTCTTCCAGAAGAGATTATTTCTTCACATTTTCTTCTTGAGGCAACACCACAAGATGCTAAAACCTTTTGAAGACGTTCTAAATTATTTTCCAAAATAATCACCACCCGTAAAAAACTATATTAAGTATATCATATTTAATTTATAAATTAAATAAAAATACATAAATTGCTAAATTAAAAACTATATTATATAATCTATTTTGGTGATTGTTATGAGTTATGTAGTTCTTATGGACTTTGATGGAACACTTGTAAACGATAATAAAGAAATAAGAAATGATCATCTGAAAATATTAAATGAATTTTTATTAAATAATAAAATATGTATTGTTTCATCTGAGCCATATCAAAACTTATTAAATTTTAAAAATAAATATAATTTAAATATTGATATATTTTCTTCATCATCAGGAATATCAAATATTAACGGTGAAATAGTAGTAAACAATTTACCTTCATCTATTATTAATTTATTATTTGAAACATTCCAAAATGATATTTATACAGCTTATGGTGAAAGCTTAAATAAATCATTTGTTTATAATTATCAAGAAAGATTAGAAGCTTTATATCCTAAAAACAATAGAGAAATAATTAATAATTTAGAAAGTGATGTTTCTTCTTTTACTTTCGCAATAAGTAATAATATTACAACTGAATTTATTGATTTTTTAACTCAATTAAATATTAATTATAAAATATTAGCTCAAGATAAAAATAGAGAAATATTCCAAATTTATAGAAATAATATATCAAAAGTTGATGCTTATTATTTAATAAAAAAAGCTTATCCAGATAAAAAAATAGTAGGAATCAGTGACTCCTACTACGATTTTGATATGATTGAAAAATGTGATATAAAAATTGCCATGATAAATGGCGATGATAAATTAAAATTTAGTTGTGATATTGTCACACACGCTTCAAATAATGAAGGTGGGGCAATTCTAATACTAAATGATATCTGCAATCTTTAATAAATAGATTGCATTTTTTGTATCTGATTTTCCTTCTTTAATTTTATAATCAAAATCAATTTTATCATTAATATATGATTCATTAAAATGATAATTCTTAATATCATTCAATTCACATAATTCAAAATCATGTGTAGATATAATAAATAATTGATTATATTTATTTAGTTTCTTAATTACTTCTGATGCGGCATTAACTCTATCATTAGTATTAGTACCTTTAAATATTTCATCAACTAAAATCAAGCATTTTTTTTCTTTAATTGCTTGATTTATTTTTTTCATTCTTAATATTTCTGCATAGAATGTAGAAATACCTTCTTGAAGCATATCATTAGCTCTTAAAGATGTTAATACTTCAAAATTATTTGTTTTAAATACTATTGCAGGAACTAAACCTTGGGCATTAGCTAAAATTTGACATAAACCAATTGTTCTCATAAATGTTGTTTTACCACTCATGTTAGATCCAGTTAAAATAACACCACCATCTAGCTTAAAGCTATTAGGTATACATTCTTTAACTAAAGGATGATACATATCAATTCCTTCAATATTATCTCCTTCTTCAGGAATAGCATAATAATTATTATCAAATCCCATGTTAGCTAAACTTGATATAGCTTCAAGCTTACCAACATTTTCAAAAACATCTTTTAAATTTGAATAATTTTTAGTTTTAAAATTATAAATAAAAATAATAAAGAAATCAAAAATACAAATAAAATTAGTAATAAAATTAAAAATTATATTTTTTCTTGTTGCTAATAGATTTAATAAAGAAATACTTTTCTTTAAATTAATTAAGTTATTATTTAAATTTGTTTTTATTTCGTTTAAATTATCATCTTTTATTTCTATCTCATTTAATGTATCAATAACATTTATATAACTTTCAAATAAATTATAATAACCAGTTGAATCTAAATTAAATATATCATTAACTAAAAATAATCTACATAAAATGAAATTAACAAATCCAAATACGAATAATAAATAAGGATTTAAATTATTAGTAAATATTAAAACTAAATAAACTAATGATCCTAAAAATGATAATAATGGAATTAAAAAAGAATAATTAAATTCTATTTTACGACTAAAAGCATTTGTAATAACTTCTGAATCTAAAGATTTCGCACTAGCTTCAAAGCTTAAAAAACTAGCATCAAGCTTTATTTTATCTTCTGTTTCAGCTAAAAAGCTTGCACTATATTTAGATTTAGTATCATCAGAACCAAATTTTAATCTATTAGCTAAGTTTTCTCTACCATATTTTGTTTTACAAACACTTAAATATTGATAAATAGAATGTTTACCAAATATATCTAAATCAGCTAATTTATAATCTTCTTTGTTCTTTAAATCATTACCTGTATCTTGAAATTGCATATATTTAAAATTTCTTCTCATATTATGAAATTTATATGCTTGTTCAATTCTTTTTAAGCTATCTAATTTTTTAAAATATTTATTAGTAAACAAAATAAATAAAATTAATGCTAAAAACAATAAACCAGAAATAATACCATATAAAGCATAATCACCAGTTGAAAATAAAATAATTAAAAATACAACAAATGCTATACCTATAATCAATCTTATACCAGATATAATTTTAGTAATATTATTCATTTTATCAATTTCAACTTTATTGTTTTCTAAATTTTTAAAATCTACCATAATAACACCACCAAAAAAAGGGGAAATTTTCCCCTTTATTTTATCTTAAAATAAATTATTCTTCAACATTTAATTCTTCTAAGTGCCAAATATCTTCATTGTATTGACGCATAGTTCTATCAGTTGTAAAGAAACCACTCTTAGCTACATTCACAATTGACATATGTAACCACTTCTTTTGATCTTTATATAATTCATTAACCTTTTCTTGTGCTTTAACATAAGAATCAAAATCTTTTAATACGAAATAATGATCTGAATATAATAGATTATCTCTAATCATTGCAAATTCATTTCTATCAACTCTTTCAAAGAAACCATTTGTTAAACAGTCTACAACCTGACGAATTCTTGGATCATTATTGTAATAATCTTCAGGATTATATCCACCTTGAGCATATAAATCAGTTACTTCTTTTGCGTTCATACCAAAGATAATGATATTATCATCACCAACAAAATCATTAATTTCAACATTCGCACCATCAAGAGTACCTAATGTAATAGCACCATTCATCATGAACTTCATGTTAGATGTACCTGAAGCTTCCTTTGAAGCAGTTGAAATTTGTTCAGATACATTTGCTGCAGGCATAATAGTTTCAGCGTAAGTAACGTTATAATTTACAACAAATACAACCTTTAATAAGTTATTAGTTTCAGGATCGTTATTAACCTTATCTGCGATTGTGTTAATTAATTTAATAACCTTTTTAGCAAAATCATAGCTTGGAGCACTCTTAGCACCAAAGATGAAGCTATGAGGATAATAATTCTTCTTGAATTCTTCATCAGTTTTTAATCTATTATATACATACATAATATGAAGTGCATTTAATAATTGACGCTTATATTCATGTAATCTTTTAACTTGAACATCAAAAATTGAATTTGTATCTAGAGATACACCTTGAGATTTAAACACCTTGTTAGCTAAAGCTTGCTTTCTTTGGAATTTCATCTTACTGAAAGCTTCTTGTACTATAGGATCATCTGCGAATTTTTCTAAAGCTTTAAATTTATTTTCAGGATCCTTAACCCAACCAGGACATTTATCATTTAAGATATTAACTAATTCTGGATTTATATGTAATAACCATCTACGATGTGTAATACCGTTAGTCTTGTTATTAAATTTACCAGGATAATAATCACTGAAAGTCTTCATTTCGATATTCTTTAAGATATCAGTATGAAGTTGAGCAACACCATTAACACTAAATGAACCATGAATAGCTAAATTTGCCATATGAACTTGATTATCCTTTAAGATTGCCATTTCATATGTTTCTTTAGCATTTGGACCAAAATGATTATCCATTTCAATAGTTAATCTTCTATTGATTTCTTCAATAATTGTATAAATTCTAGGTAATAATCTTCTGAATAAATCTACAGGCCACTTTTCAAGTGCTTCTGATAAAATTGTATGATTTGTATAAGCACAACAATTTCTAGTAATTTCCCATGCTTCTTCCCATTCTAATTTTTCTTCATCAACTAAAATTCTCATTAATTCAGCAACAATTAAAGATGGGTGAGTATCATTAATATGGAATAATACTTTCTTATCTAGATTCTTAACAGTACCATAAACCTTCTTATGTGCTCTAATTGCACTATTAACACCAGCACATACAAAGAAATATTGTTGTTTTAATCTTAATACTTTACCATCATATGTATTATCATTTGGATAAAGCATAGATGAAATATCTCTAACTGCTTTATGATATTCAAATGGATCTGATGAATTTTCAAGTGTAGATGGTTCTGCACTCCATAATCTTAAAGTATTAACAATATGATTATTATCACCAATAATAGGCACATCATATGGAACTGCCTTTACATATTCAGCATCATTATGAGTTACTGTGAAGTTACCATTATGAGATGAAATATCAATCCATCCATAGAAAGGTACATCAACAGATTCTCTTTCCTTTCTAATTTCCCAAACATGGATATCCTTTAACCAGCTATCAGGATATTCTACTTGATAACCATCTTTGATACCTTGTTCGAAAAAACCATATCTATATCTGATACAGTTACCATGTACAGGTAAACCAAGTGAAGCAACTGAATCCATGAAGCATGCTGCAAGTCTACCTAAACCACCATTACCTAAACCTGCATCAGCTTCTTGATGTTCAACTTCATTTAAATCAAGTCCCAAATCATCAAATGCTTCTTTAACAATATTATATAAACCAGAATTCATAAGATTGTTAGTAATCATTCTACCCATTAAGAATTCCATCGAAAAATAATATACTTTTTTCATTCTTAATTTAGTTTGTAAAACATTAGTTTCATGCCAATCTTTCGCAACATAATATCTAACCATTTCACCTAAAACAATGAATTGTTGATAAGGTGTTGAATTTTCAAAATCTATTGCATAAGCACCTTCAACGGCCTTAACAAAAGCTTCCTTAAATGTCTTGGCGTCTTTAAATATGTCATAATTCATATTAATAATCCTCCTACTTTGTGAAAGTTCATTCTAATTTTACCATAAATATTACTAAAATATATAAATATATTTTGTAAAGCGTTTTAACATTATTTAATATTTAGCGTATCAATCTCATTATAAGTATATCCTCTTTGATATAAATATGATTTAATTTTTTGAATTCTAACTAAATCATCATATTTGTTATACTTATTTTTTATTTTGTTATAGACCTTATTTAATTCATTATAATAAATGTCTAAATCAATATTATCTAAAGCAATTTCTATTAATTCTTTTGAATACCCTTTTTGTAATAATTTAGTTCTAATTAATAATTTTCCATTAGATGATTTTACTAAAGCTGAGACAATAGAATCTAAGATTTTATTATCATCAATAATCTTTTTTTCAATTAATTTATTAATAATAAATTCTATATCATTTGAACTTACTTCTTTATTCTTTAAATAAGTTCTTATTTCACTAGAACCTTTATTATATTTAATTGAATAATCAACTGCTTTGTTATACCACTTTGATAAATTCTCTTCGTTCTTTGCTTTATTTAAAATATCTAAAGATATTTCCTTACCTTTAACTAAACGATAATTAACAACTACATCTTCTGAAAATTTATAAGTTTCTTTATTAGATAAAGTAACATTATATAATCCCTTTGAATCTTTTTTTAAGTCATTAACAATAAGCACTAAATAATACCTCTTTTCGTATAATCTCCTTTTACTTCCTTACAGCTTGTTACAAACGTAAAGGCTTCTTTATCTATCTCTACTACCTTAGATGTCATTCTATATGCTTCATTTTTATCCATTGTACAAATAACCATAGTTAGTTCTTCACCACTATAAGCACCATATACACTAGAAAAAGTAACACCACGATTTATTTCTTTATAAATTAATTCTTTAATTTCATTAGGCTTTTTAGTAATAACATACATTGTTCTTCTTGGTTTTAATGATAAAGCAATAAAATCAATAATATAAGCTATCGCAAATACACCAATTAACCCATATACTACTTTTTCAATTTTGAAACCAAATGGACTAAATACAAATCCTGAAATAAATACAACTAAACCATCAGATACATGCATTGCAACTGAAATAGGTACATTAAAATATTTACTTATAATCTTTTGAATAACATCCATACCACCAGTTGAACCATTAAATTTAATAGCTATACCAATACCAACACCTGCAAGTATTGAACCACATAACAAACATATTAATTCAACATTATTAGTAATTGAATCAACAAAATAATTCGAACTCATAGTTAATTCAAATATTAATAAAACTGTTGGTTGAAGTAATGTTGCATAAACAGTTTTTAAGAAAAAATCTTTTCCAATAAAAATTAAACCAAGAATAAGACAAATTCCATTAACAATATATAAGAATATTGATGTTGTAAACCAAGAACCAATTTGCAGTAAATAAGGCTCTAAAATAATAGCTAAACCAGACATTCCACCTGTAACAATTTTAGCTGGACTTAAGAAAAAATAAAAACCAATATCATATAATACTATACCAAAAAATATAAACATATATTGATGTATAAGTTTTAAAATCTTATTCTTATTCATAATTATTACTCTCCCCTAACATTAAATTTTAAATAAGCTTCTATAAATTCATCAATGTCACCATTCATAACAGCTTCTAAATTAGCTGTTTCATAAGATGTTCTATGATCTTTAACTAAAGTATAAGGAGTAAAAACATAGCTTCTTATTTGGCTACCAAAATTAATACCCATTTGTTCACCCTTAAGCTTTCTCATCTCTTCTTCTTGTTTTTTTAATTCTAATTCAAGAAGCTTAGATTTTAAAACCTTCAAACAGGTATCTTTATTCTTTAATTGACTTCTTTCATTTTGACAAGTAACAACAATATTTGTAGGTAAGTGAGTTATTCTTACAGCTGAATATGTTGTGTTAACGCCTTGACCACCATGACCTGATGATAAATATGTATCAACTCTAATATCCTCATCATTAATTACAATATCATCAGCCTCTTCGATTTCAGGCGCGACATCTATACTACAAAAAGATGTATGTCTTCTCGCATTTGAATCAAATGGAGATATTCTAACAAGTCTATGAACTCCTCTTTCACTTTTTAGCATACCATATGCGTAATTACCTGAAACTAAAACAGTTGCGCTTTTAATTCCAGCATCAATTCCTGGCTGATAATCAACTATATTAAATTTAAAGCCCTTCTTTTGACAATATCTCTGATATAATCTAAAAAGCATTAAAGCCCAGTCCATAGATTCAGTACCACCAGCACCTGGATGAAATTCAATGATACAATTATTCATATCATATTTACCTGAAAGTAAAGCTTTTTTCTCTATTTCATTTTCTTCAGATTTAAAATCATTAATCATTTCCTCAACTAATTCCATTATTGATTCATCTGAAAAAGCATCATCAATATTGGAAATAATATCATCAAATTTATTCTTTAAATTATCATAATCCTTGATAACATCTTTTATCGCATTAGCTTTTGAAATAATATTTTGAGCTTTTTCTGGATCATTCCAAAAGCCTTCTTTTTCTATTTCTTTATTTAGTTTTTCTAATTCAATTCTTTTATTTTCAATATTAAATGCTTGAAATAAATCATTAAGTTTATTTTTATATTCTTCTATAAACTTATTAACCTCATACTTTTCCAAAATATCACCTCTTAAAAATTAAATCACTTCAAAGCGAAGTGATTTATAATCATTATTTTGAAATTTCAACAATAAATCTTTGAAGTCTATCTAGGGCTACCTTTAAATCCTCAATTGAATAAGCATAAGAAATTCTTACAAATCCTTCTCCTGATTCACCAAAGGCAGACCCTGGTACAACAACTACCTTTTCTTTTTCTAGTAGCTTTAAGCAAAATTCATCTGATGACATCTTAAAGCCTCTAATATCTGGGAATACATAGAATGCTCCCTTAGGCTCAAAACAAGGAATATTCATTAATTTTAATCTATTTAATAAATATCTTCTTCTTTCATCATATGATTCTTTCATCATAAGAATATCATTATCACCATTTTTAAGTGCCTCAATCGCAGCATATTGAGCTGTAGTTGGTGCACACATAATACAAAATTGATGAATCTTGGTCATTTGCTTAATAATAGCTTCTGGTCCTAAAGAATAACCTAATCTCCAACCAGTCATTGAATATGCCTTTGAAAAGCCAGACACAATAATTGTTCTTTCCTTCATACCAGGAATTTCTGATATTGAAACATGTTTCTTCGAATAAGTTAATTCAGAATATATTTCATCAGAAATAACTAATAAATCATTTTTAATAATAACTTCACTAATAGCCTCTAAGTCCTTACGCTCCATAATAGCGCCAGTAGGATTATTAGGATAATTAATTAATAAAATCTTACTTTTTGGAGTTATAGCATTTTCTAATTCTTCTTTAGTTAATCTAAATTGATTTTCATTTTTTAAAGGTATTGTTTTAACAACACCTCCAGCCATAATAACACATGGCTCATATGAAACATAACATGGTGTTGCGATTAAAACCTCATCACCTGCTTCAATTGTAGCTCTTAAGGCTAAATCAATTGCTTCACTACCACCAACTGTAACTAAAGTCTCAGTTAATGGATTATATTCAACATTATATTTTCTTTTAAAATAATTACATATTTCTATTCTTAATTCCTTTAATCCTGAATTAGAAGTGTAATATGTTTTACCTTTTTCTAAAGAATAAATACCTTCTTCTCTAATATGCCAAGGCGTATCAAAATCAGGCTCACCTACACCTAATGATATAGCTCCTTTTATTTCAGAAGCGATATCAAAAAATTTTCTAATTCCAGAAGGCTTAAGACTTTTAACCTTTTCTGAAATAAAATCTCTCATTATGCACTCACCAACATTCTCTCGTCAGTTTTCTCTTCAACAAGATCAACACCATGATCCTTATATTTCTTTAAAACGAAATGAGTTGATGTAGATAATACTGTTTCAAGTGTAGCAAGTTTTTCAAATACGAATCTTGAAACCTCCTTCATGCTCTTACCTTCAATTAAAACCATGAAATCAAATCCACCACTCATTAAATAAATACTAGTAACCTCACTAAACTTAGATACTCTTAAAGCTAAAGTATCAAAGCCCATACCACGCTCAGGAGTAACCTTTACCTCAATTAAGGCAGTTACTATTTCTTTTGATGTGTTATCCCAATTTATTAGTGTTGTATATCCACAAATAATATGTTCTTTTTCCATTAATGAAATCTCATTCGCGACTTCGGCCTCACTAACACCTAGCATTATTGCTAAATCTCCGACATTTATTCTTGAATTTTGTTCTAGATTTCTTAAAATCTTTTCTCTCATTAATTCATTCATGATGATACCTCCTAATAAATTACATAATATTATTTTAACATATTATTTAAATAATTAAATAATTTCTTGAAAAAGATAATTATAGATTTGTAAAAATAATACTATTATGCGATAATAAATGACGGTGATTTAATTTGAAAATTATAAGAGATAGAGAAAATAATATTTATTCAGATAAAAATAAAAGTTTAGGAAATACCTTCACAATAATTGAAAATAATCAAAAATTTTATTATGAATTTGATATTAGAGGATTTGAAGCATTAATAATTGCTGATTATTTACCATATATTGAATATGCAATAGACGAATTTAGAAAATATAATAAATATGTATCAGTATTTTATACTGAGGATAGATCATTTTATAAAGCATTTGATGATTTGCCAACATTTAAATTACCAATAAATATTATTCAACCATCTAAGCCATTCGTTAATGAAATTAATTTAAAAAATGTATCTAAATATTTAGAAAATAGTGAAGTATATTTACCAGTAAATATTATTAATGATGAATATGTTTTATTAGATGGTCATACTAGGCTATTTGCAAAAAATTTAGAGAATCAAAAAATGGTTAATGTTTATATAGATGACATTGAACCTGAAATTGAAGATTTAGTTTATTTATTAAAAGAACAAAATATCTCTACAATAAAAAATGTAGAGATATTAAGTAACGAAGATTATAATAATATTTGGACTGAATTTATAAAAAATATAAAATAATTATTTAGAAGTCTTGTTCCAGAACAAGGCTTTTTTTCCGTATTTAGATTGCAATTCTTCCATTAAATTATCAATATTATTTAGTTTTTCATCATCAGTTAAAATTGTAAATAAATTATATTCCTTTGGTAAATTTTCAGGTGATACTAAATTAGATAATCCACAGCCTAATAAACGATATTCTTTATCTTCAAAATTCTCTTCTACTAAATCTAATGTTTCATCTAATAATAAATAATAATCATCTGTATATTCATCTAAAGTTTTCTGTCTTGTTATAGTTTTAAAGCTTGTGTCTCTTAAAGTAATATTCACAGTCTTCGTGTAATAAGATTGTTTTTTCATTTTATTATATACTTCTTTAAAAATTAATCTTATTTCATATAAAGCTTCATCTAATGATCCTTTAGGCTGATCATAGGTTCTTACTTCACTTATAGATTGAGAATCGCTCCATCTATCTGGATCTACCTTATTACTTGAATTACCAGTTAAAGAATTATATGCATAATTGTATGTATTTGAACCAATTAATTTTAATATTAATTCTTTATTATCTGGATTCATAAAATCTGCAATTGTATTAATTTTATTTTCAATTAATCTAGGATATGTCTTTTTACCTATACCAAATATTTCTTTAACTGAAAGTGGATATAATATATCTTTAATATCCTTCTTTCTTAATATAGTTAAACCTAAAGGTTTCTTTAAATCAGAAGCCATCTTAGCTAAAAATAATGTTGGGGCAATACCAATTGAACATGGTAATTTATATTCCTTTAATAGCTTAAGCTGTATTTCTTTAGCTATAATAGTAGGGTGTATTTTTTTAGATATTTCAGTCATGTCTGCGTAAACCTCATCTATTGAGGCTACTTCAATTTGATCTGTATATTCTTTAACAACATCTATAAATCTATAGTGATAATATTTGTAATATTTATAATCAATTGAAATAACTCTTAAGGAAGGTAATAATTTATATGCTTCAGATGTTGCCATAGCACTATGAATACCATATTTTCTAGCCTCGTATGAGGCAGTTGATAATACTCCTTTTGTAGTATTTTCTCTTCCTATCGCGAAGGCAGTTCCTTTCAAGGAAGGATCCAAAATTTGTGCAACACTACAAAAAAATTGGTTCATATCTATATGAAAAATTATTCGAGCTAGATTTTCTTTTTTTTGCATATAAATCTTCCTTTTTTTTAATTTTTATTATATAATAAGCGAGTATAATTTATTATAACATTTTTGTTTGGATTGGTGAAGATTATGTCATATAGAAAAAACGAATATAATTATCAAAAGAAAAAGAAAAAAAATAATAATAATTTAGTTGAAAAATACGCTAAGGTTGATGAAAAAGAAAATACAAAGAAAACTTATTATAGTAACCCAGTAAAGTCTCGTATAGGTAAAATAATTATTGTTACACTAGCATTACTTATGGCTTTCTCAGGTTTATTTTCATTAATATGGATTTTGGCAACAAGATAATAAAAAGCTCCTTTGGAGCTTCTTTTTTTCAAAAAAGGAGGTGTTTCAGATGATAAAATTAATAACTATCGATTTAGATGGTACTTTATTAGATAATGAAAAGAATATTTCAGAAAAAAATAAATTAGCTATCAAAAGATGTCATGATAATGATGTTAAAATAGTTTTAGCAACTGGAAGACCTATCAATGGTGTTATGCGCTATTTAAATGAACTAGGCTTAACAACAAAAAATGATTATGTAATTTGCTATAATGGTGCGAAAACATTTAATGTTGGAACAAATGAAATAGTGATATCTTCTACTATTAATGGTAAAATAGTAAAAGAATTATATCAAAAATCTAAAGAATTAGATGTAGATTTTCATGCTTTCAGATTTAATGAAGAATTAATCACACCTAAAGCTAATCCTTATACTGATGTTGAAGCGACAATCAATAAAATTGATTATCATTTATTTAATTTTAATGATATTAAAGATGATGAATTATTTTTAAAAGCTATGATGGTTTCATCTGATGAAAATATCACTAGGATTATCCCAATCAATGAAAAAATATATGGCAATGATTATTCTATTTTAAGATCATCTAAAATATTTTTAGAATTTTTAAATAAAAATATAGATAAAGGTCAAGCCCTTGAAGGCTTAGCTAAATATCTTAATATAAATATTAATGAAACTATGGCTATAGGTGATGCAGGTAATGATATTCCAATGATTAAAAAGGCAGGTATTGGTGTAGCCATGGAAAATGCATTTTTAGAAGTTAAAAAGAGTGCTGATTATATTACATTATCTAATTTAAATGATGGTGTAAGCTATGCTATAAATAAATTTGTGTTTGGTGAATAATTATGAAAATTGTAGGAATTATAGCGGAATATAATCCGCTACATAATGGACATTTATATCATATTAACAAAATCAAAGAAATTGAAAAGCCAGATTTAATTATAGGTGTTATTTCTTCTTCTTTTACTATGCGTGGAGATTTATCTATTTATGATAAATTCACTAAAACACGACAAGCTTTAGAATTAGGCTTAGATATAATAATTGAAAATCCAATTGTTTATACAATTGAAAGAGCCGATATTTATGCTAAAAATGCAATTGATATTTTAAATATTTGTAACGTTAATTCTATTTATGTTGGTAGTGAAGAAAATGATATTTTAAAATATGAAAAAATATATAAAGAAAATAAAGAAATAGAAAATAATAATAAATTATCTTTAAAAAAAAATTTAAATTTAGATTTATTATCTAATGATATCTTAGGATATTTTTATTATAAAAGAATCAAGGATATGAATTATGATATTAAAGTTAATTTAATAAAAAGAATTGATAATAATTATAATGATAAAAATTTATCTAATACAAATATATCAAGCGCTACTTCTATTAGATTAAACTTAGATAAAATAAAAGAATATACTCCAGAATTTACACATAAAGATATCAATAATATCTTAAATGAAAATAAATTATTTAAATTTATTAAATATAATATATTAAATCTAAATATAAATGAATTAAAAAATATATTTTTCGTTGATGAAGGAATAGAAAATAAATTAAAAGATGTAATCAATTATAATAATTTAGACGATTTTATTAATTATTTATCAAATAAAAAATATACTAAAACAAGAATTAAAAGAATGTTAATATATATTTTATTTAACATAAAAAAAGATGAAATAAATAAAATATATCAAGAAGATATTAATTTTATTAGAGTTTTAGGGTATTCTAAGCATGGTAAAAAATATTTAAGTAAAAACAAAAAGAAAATAACAATTTATACTAATATTAAAGAGGGTATAAATAATGTATTAGATATTGAATTTAAAATATCAAAAATATTAGATTTTATTTATAATACAAATTTAATTGAATTAGAACAAAAAGGACCTATTACAATCAAGTAATAGGTCTTTTATTATAATGATGGCTGTAATTGATTTGGATTATCAGTATGATTTATAAACAAATCTTTATATTTATCACTTTTATTCATTCTTATTATGAATATTAACGCAAACACAAAAGCAAGTGTTCCTGTAATAGCATTTGATGTAAACATTGCTATACCACAAGCTTCATAATTGATTTTAAATACATAAATACCTAATAATAATGTAGGGATTCTGAACGCAAATAACTGAGCCATTGATAAAGCCATAGTTATTCTAGTTTTACCAAATCCATAGAAAATTGATAATCCTACAGCTTGAATACCAGTAAATATTAAATCTACACATTCCCATTTAAAAATATTAACAATCATTTCTTGATATAATTGATCATTTGGTGCGAAAAATTCAGCGATTTGTTCTTTTAAGAAGAAACATGTAAGCATACCAATAGTTGCCATAGAAACTAAATAAATCATATTAATGATAAAGAATCTTCTTATTCTTCTTCCATTTTTATTTCCATAATTTTGAGAAACAATAGTTGATCCACCATCTTCAAATGAATTAATCATATTAGTTAATAAACCTGCCATAGTATTTGAAATACCTAAAGCACCAACACAATTTTTACCATAAGCATCAATAGCTATTGAATTAATATAAACCTTACCAAATGAGAATAAGAATCTACCAACAAAAACAGGTAAAGATAATTTAATTATATTTAAAGTATCACTCTTGTTAAAATTTAATGCCTTAAAGCTTATTCTTAATACATTACCTGGTAAAAATAAATATATTAAACCAGCTATAAACAAGAAGCTTTGAGCTGCCAATGTAGCTCCTGCAAGCCATGTTACTGTAACACCTTCAAAAGGACCAAAGGCAAATAATGTAGATAAACCTATTTTAATAAAAATAACACCAAAATTTAAAACAAATAATTTAACTGTATTACCTTTAGATTTTTCTAAAGCTATAAATGTATTATTAATTGTTGTTAAAGCTAATATTACAATCTGAATATAATAATATCCCATTGCATTATCAATTGTAGATTGATCAGTTCTTAATAATTTTAAAAATGGTACACCAATAGGAATAAATAATAAAGTTAATCCCATTACTATTAACGCTATCGAGAATAAACAGTTAGCACATCTTTTAGCTTCTGAAATTTTGTTTTCACCATATCTACGAGAAACTAAAATACCTCCACCAGTAGCTATCGCACCACCAATTGTTGAAATCATATTTTTAATTTGATCTAATACAACAATATCAGCGGCCTCTCCAATACCTGCAGATTGGACAACCATCATATCATATATTCCATATAAATAATTACATAAATTGTATATTAGAATAGGTAGGGATACTATTAGAATAGTTTTCCATAAATTACCATTTAAAATTGCTTCTCTTCTTTTTAATTTCTTATCAACAACTACTTCCATACTATCCCTCCTTTAAATTTTTCACTTGTATTATAGTCCTAAAAAATGAAAAAGTTGGAAAAATTAACACAATTCGATATTTAAAAAAAGAAAAAAGAAGCCGAAGCTTCCTCTTCAAGTAAAGGGATGAAAAAAGATAAAAAATATTTACAAAATAATTTGTATATTAATTATTTTTTCATTGATATTATATACTCATAAAAAAACATAAAACGGAAAAATTCACTCAAAAAATATTTTTTTAATTTTTTTGGTTACATAAATATTTTTAAAACTGGATATAACTAATATATATGATTTGTTATATAATATTTAGTAAAGGAGACGATATAATGACAAAAAAAGTTTTAACTATTCAAGATATTTCATGTTATGGCTCATGCTCTACTACTGTTGCTTTACCTATTCTATCCGCTTTAGGACATGAATGTGTAATATTACCTTCTGCGATATTATCTACACATACAGGTGGATTTAAGGATTTTACTGTTTTAGATTTAACAGATGAAATGCCAAAAATAATAGAGCATTGGAAAAAAGAAGGTATTAAATTTGATTGTATTTATACTGGATATATAGGAAATAAAAAACAATTTGATTACATTATTGATGTAAAAGAAAACTTATTAAATGAAGATGGTTTATTTATTGTAGATCCTGCTATGGCTGATAATGGAAAAATGTATTATGGTTTAGGCGATGACATTGTTGAAGGAATGAAATCAATTTGTAGTATCGCAGATTACATTATTCCTAATATTACTGAAGCATGTTTCTTAACTGGAAATAAATATCAAGAAATCCATGATGATATGTTTATTAATAATTTATTAGGTGATTTGTATAGATTAGGATGTAAAAATGTAATATTAACAGGATATCAAGATGATGAAGAATCTATCGGAGCTATTTGTTATGATGGATTAACTAAAACAACAGTATTAAAAGAAAAAATAGAAAAGTCATATCATGGTACTGGAGATATCTTCTCTTCTATTATTGTTGGTAATATATTAAATAATATAGATATTAAAAAGAATTTGGATCTCGCAACTGATTTTATTGTAGATTCAATTCTAAATACTATTGAAGATGATACACATGAATATGGTGTTCATTATGAAGAAATATTAAAAAAATATAAAGATAAAGACGAATAAAAAGGAAGCTCAAGCTTCCTTTTCTTTTTAAATAAATAATGTTAAATATATACCTACAAAATGTGTAACAACACCAATTAATACAAATATATGCCAAATAAAATGTGTTGAATGAATCTTCTTAAAAGCGAAAGGTATCATACCTAGTGTGTATGCTATACCTCCACCTAAAATCCACCATATTAGATTCCATCTTTCAAATTGTATCCAGCCAGGAATAAACATAACTCCACTCCAGCCTAATACAAAATACATTGGATAATTTAACCATTTAATTCTTCCTGGTCCAAATATACAAGTCATTGTAATACCTACAATGATACCTATCCACATTATACCAAACCATATTAAAGCTAAAACTGGATGATTTTGATTTTGACCAAGCTCAATTAGTTGAAGTGGTGCGAATGTACCACCAATTAATAAATAAATAGATGAATAATCAAATCTACGCCATAATCTTTTAACCTTAGAACCAGTTTTCCATGCATGATATAAACAAGACATCAGCATCATAATAAACATTGAAAATCCATAAACAAGTGATGCTGTTAGCATAAGTGTAGATGTTGATTTTATTGATAGAATAATTAAAGCGAATATTGCGAATAAGGCTCCTAATCCATGAGTAATAGAATTACCAATTTCTTCTAGTGTACTTCTTACTGGAGGTTTATTTAATTCTCTTATTCTTTCTTCTTTTGGAGTTAAAGGTCTATTTCTTTCTTCTTCCTTTAATTGTTCTTTCTTTTCTTTAATTATATCTTTAATTTCTTCTTTTTCTTTTTTTTCTTGTTCTTTAAGAAGCTTCTTCTCATTACTCATAAAACCACCAAAAATTATTATACATTATTTTAATGTTTAATAAAAGAAAAAAGGAATATTAAATATTCCTTAATAACGTGAAAAATCTGTTTATAAAAATTAATGTATTCAATTAATTATTCTTCTATTAATACATTTCTCTTATAATTAGTCTTTTTATAATAGTCTTTTTTAGCCTCATACATCTCAAAATCAGCTAATTTAATTAATTCATCAATATCATATTTCTTATCATTCATTACATAACCAAATGAGGCAGAATATCCTGCATTAATGATATTCTCATTCATTTTATTTATAATACCCTGTACATCCTCGTTATTTCCAGTAAACACGATAGCGTTGAATTCATCTCCACCAACTCTATATACTTTTATCTTTTGTTCTTTAATAGATGTAAATGATCTCGCAGCGGCTATTATTGCCTCATCACCAGCAGCGTGACCATATGTATCATTTATTGTTTTTAATCCATTTAAATCCATTGATATTAAGGAGACAAGCTTTTCTTGGTTATTCTTTAAATCTCTAACAAATGAATGTCTATTTAATAATCCTGTTAAGAAATCTTTTTTAGAATTAACATAGAATAAATATATTTCGTAGAATAATATTGCAGATCCAAGTGCCGTATTCAATTGATGCTGAATAATATCAAAAGCCTCTAATATAGTAATAATTGCACAAGATAAGGCAGATGATAATAAGAATACTAATTCAAATTTTTCTGTCTTAAATTTTATTATTATAACAATGATAAAGTATACCAAATACAATAAGGATAATATAAAAGGCAAAAATCCTAAATAGCTTCTCGTAAACACATTATCACTAGTTATGTAATAAACTAAATGTGTTGCCTGACTAGTAGCCAATAATATAGTTTCTACACCTAAAATAGAAAACATCGTTATTTCTACTTTTTTAACATTTATAATTGAACTTATTAATAAACACAATATCAATTGTGGTCCTATGTATTTAATAACTGTAAGAACAAATCTAAAATTAGGAAAATCATTTGTTTCCTCACACAAATACCTTTCTACAGTATGAACAATTGTTAATAAAAATATTACTCCAATAACAGTACCAAGCATTACTCTTGCTTTTTTACCAATACCCAAATCAGTTAATAATATAACTAATGATAATATAAGGAATATTAATAAAATAATATGCCATTGGAAATATAATTTAATATATTCGGCCATATATATAACCTTCTTTCTAGTTAATTATATTACTTTTATTCGATTTTTAAAGTAAAAAATGAATAGTAAAGCGGTTTAATTCAACCAAAAAAATGGACGTATGTTTACATCCACTTTTTATTTTGCTTATAATCCGATAAACGCACTATTTAATATAAATTTACAATTTTCAAATACATTATCATAAACATTTGATAATTATTGTTCTTTTTCTGCTCTAACTTTAGCGTCAAATTTCTTACGTTCAACAGTATCAAGAATTTTCTTTCTTAATCTAATATGATTAGGAGTAACCTCTACTAATTCATCTTCATTAATAAACTCTAAACAAGCCTCAAGTGATAAAATAATAGGTCTTTTTAATACTACTGTCATATCCTTATTAGATGAACGTGTATTTGTTTGTTGTTTAGCTTTAACAACATTAACAGCTAAATCTAAATCCTTATTAGCTATACCAACAATCATACCTTCATAAATATCTTCACCTGGGGAAATGAACATAGCACCTCTATCCTCTAACGCACCAATTGAATATGCAGTAGATTGACCTTCAGCCATAGAAACTAGTACACCAGCTTTTCTTTCACCTACAGATACAATTTCAACTGGACGATATTCATTAAAGCTGTGATTAATAATACCATAACCCTTTGTTATAGTCATAAAATCTGTATTAAAGCCAATTAATCCACGAGATGGAATATTGTAAATAATTCTAGTTTGAGTTTCAGTATTACTCATTGTGTCCATGATACCATGACGATTACCCATCATTTCAATTACTGATCCAGCATATTCATTTGGACAATCAATAACACAGTATTCATATGGTTCACATTGAACGCCATCAATTTCTTTCATAATAACATGAGGACGAGATACTTGGAATTCATATCCCTCTCTTCTCATATTTTCAATTAATATACCTAAATGTAACTCTCCACGACCTGAAACAATCCATTCTTCTAAATTATCAATTCTTTTAACCTTTAATGAAACATCTTTTTGAACTTCTCTAAATAATCTTTCTTCTATTTTAGATGCAGTAACTAATTTACCATCTCTACCACAGAATGGTGAAGTATTAGTTCCAAAAGTCATTTGAACAGTTGGCTCAGAAATGTGAATCTTTTCTAGTGGTTCTTCTTTACCAGGATTACATACAGTTTCACCAACTGAAATATCACCTAATCCTGATATAGCAACTATATCACCAGCATATCCTTCTTTTATTTCAATTCTATCAAGTCCCAAGAACCCATATAATTTTTGAATTCTAAATTGCTTAATTGAGCCATCAAGTCTACAACAAGATACAACATCACCAGATTTAATAGTACCTCTAGTAATTCTACCAATACCAATTCTACCTTGGAAATCAGTATAATCTAATAATGCAGGTTGGAATTGTAAACTTGAATCCTTATCCATAGATGGGGCAGGAATTTCATTAATAATCATATCTAATAATGGTTCCATACCTTCTTTTTGAGTTGAAAGTTCTGGATCAAGTGAAGATGTATTATTTACAGCACTTGCATAACAAACAGGGAAATCAAGTTCGTCTTCATCACAGCCTAAATCTATGAATAATTCTAAAACCTCATCAACGACCTCAAGTGGTCTTGCACTTGGTTTATCAACCTTGTTAATAACAACGATTGGCTTTAAATGTGCTTCAAATGCTTTCTTTAAAACGAATCTTGTTTGAGGCATTGTTCCTTCATATGCATCAACAACTAAAACAACACCATCAACCATCTTCATAATACGCTCAACCTCACCTGAGAAGTCAGCATGTCCTGGAGTATCTAATATATTAATTTTTGTATCTTTATAAGTAATTGCAGTATTCTTAGCTAAAATAGTTATACCACGCTCACGCTCTAGATCATTAGAGTCCATTACTCTTTCACCAACATTTTGGTTATCTCTAAATGTATGTGAGCTTTTTAATAGCTTATCAACTAATGTAGTTTTACCATGGTCTACATGGGCTATGATTGCAACATTTCTAATATCCATATATAATCACCCTCAAAAAAATTTCAATCGGTTGAAATTATATCAAAAATATTTATATTTTTCTACTATTTTTTTCTATATTCTAGTATTGGAAGCGTAACCGCATAAACCAAATCCATTTGATTACCTTTATATAGGGTTAAAATGAAGCCTAAATATTCAATCGCACCTTCTAATTTTTTAAGTGAAGCTGCCTCATATAATTTCTTTAAAATATCATAATATATAGGGTTATCAGAATCCTTTAAATAAGGAATATAGCTTATATATTCTGGATTTCTATTAAAGAATCTATAAACAGAAATAACCATCTTAGGCAAATTAAAATCAACTCTATGATTATAATCAGTTCCGTAAATTAATTTATATATCTTATTAAGCTCTATACCTATACAGTAATGTATTAAATCTAATATTTCTTCATCCTGATTTGAAACACTTAATAATCTTAATATTAAATCATATCTCCATATAATTCTGTGTGATTCTTTTTTACCAGTTGGATATATTTCTTTATATTTATCCATGAAACTGTTTAATTCATCCATAAAATGTCCACTTCTATAATATTTATCTAATACATTCTTAATAGAATCCTTAAGTGGAGTTGTTGAAGCATATTTCTTATAAATTTTATATAATTCATCTAATGCTAAATTAACCTCTTTATAATATGAAGAAACTAAATCATTAATATCAATGATTCTTTCTTTAACCCCATCAACAGTATAAATATGATATAAAAAAGATTCTTTAGTAATAGATTCATGTTCCAAAATACAATATGCAGGTACTTTAGAATTAATAATTCTATCTGCTGGATGACCAACAACATCATTTCTAACATATTTTAATGTTCTTAATGTTGGGTTATTATTGATATTTACTATATCCTTATTACCAGTGATTGCTTCACCCAAGCAATATAAAGAGTCAATTGAAACAAACATACCCTGTAATAAAGCATACAATCTTAAAACATAATCTTCTTTAGATAATGCTTTTTCTTCTTTAAAATAAGCTTTTGTAATATCATTAGCGACATTCAAGGCTCTAACTGCACTAGCCATTTTATAATTCTTATATTTTATACAATTATCAAAATCAAATTTTTCAATTTTTCTTTCATTATCAAAAATCAATTTATTCATAATAATTAGAATATTTCTATAGAATATCCACTAACCTCACTTTCACCAATATCTAAAGATCTCATCAAAGGCTTATCCTTTAATTCTCTATTAGGACTCTCATAATCTGGAATTCCCCACCATGGCTCAACACATAAATAATCACCATATCCTTCCATAGTCCATAAAGCTAAAACCTTAGCTTCTTTTATATCAAAGATATATTTATGATTATTTGTTACTAAAGTAACATTATTAATGTCTTTAGCATCAACAATAATTGTTTTATATTTAGTAATTAAATCCTTAGTTACATCTAATTCCTTAGGAATAAAATAAGCTTCTGTATTAGTTATTAAAGAACCATCCTCATTAAGATTATATCTAATTGTATTAATATCATTATCAAATATTAATTTAGTATCTTTAATAACAAATCCTTTATCATTATCACATCCACTAACCTTTAATGCAGGATGTCCACCGAATTCATAATAAATTCTTTTATTATCTTTATTAGTAATTTTATATGTTATATTTAGTTTATTTTTTATTAGTTTATAGTTGATTTCAAATGAAAATAAATATGGATATATTTCTAAAGAATACGAATTAGAATCAAATCCTAGTGTAACCTCATCATTCTTCTTTTCTTTAATGAATAAATCAGTATATCTTAATAATCCATGATTTTTAAAATAATATTCTTTATTATCAACCATATACATATTATCTTTTAATCTAGCAATAAAAGGGAATATAACAACATCTGTTCCATTCCAACTTCTTTCATCCTTTTCATACATAAGATTCTCATTATTATTTAAATCTATAATAGAATCTAAAGCTCCACCATGAATATTAATTTTTACACAATAATAATCATTTTTAATTTCAACCATAAAAACACCTGTTAATTATATTTATTAGCAATATAAGATATAAATTGTTGAGCACATCTACCAGATAATGATCCATAAGTTAATTCAAATTTAGATGCTTCTAAAATTAATGTTTTTTCATCTAAATTAATATCATTTCTTTCTGCGAGCTCTTTAACCATATTTCTAAATTCTTCTGGAGATAAAGAACCATAATAAATTTGAAGACCAAATCTATACGCTAAAGATAATTTTTCAGCTTGTGTTTCATTACGATGTAAATCATCAAAGACATCACCATTATCTTTAAATGTTTCTTTAATAAGATGTCTTCTATTTGATGTTGCGTAAACAACAACATTAGATGGCTTTTCTTCTATTCCACCTTCGATGACACTCTTTAAATATTTATATTCAACTTCAGATTCTTCAAAAGATAAATCATCCATATAAATAATAAAATGATATGGTCTTTCTTTTAATTTAGAAATGATTTGACTTATCTTTTCTATTTCATGCTTATATATTTCAACTATTCTTAATCCTTTATCAAAAAATTTATTAATTAATGCTTTAATAGATGTAGATTTACCTGTACCACTATCACCATAAAGTAAAACATTATTATATGGCTTGTTATTAATAAAATTAATTGTATTTTCTATTAATAATTCTTTTTGTAAATCATATCCAATTAAATCATCAAAAGATACATTTAAAACATGCTCAATTGGAATTAATTTTGAATCATTAATTCTAAATGCTTTAAATAATGAAATATCACCAACACCATTTGTTTTATAATAATTAATTATTTCTTTTTTAAAAGAATCAAAAGATTTTATTTTATTAATCATTTTATCTAAAATAATAGATAAATTACTTGTGTTCTTTAATTTAAAATCATTTAATTCATCTAAATTAATATTTAGATTATATAATTTATAGAATTCATTTAAATCATTGTCTAAAGCATTTAAATCTAAATCATTTTTCTTATTTCTTTCTAGCTTTAAGGTATAATAATTTTCATTATAAATAAATGTATACAAAATATATTTCTTTAAAATGTTTCCATCTAAAGAATTTTTTAATGAAAAATCATATAATAAAGATTTTAATTCATCTAAATTTTTATCTTGATAATTTAATAATAAATTATTTATATCTTTATTTTTAATATTTTTAAACAAATATAGCATATTATGCACTTCCTATCTTTATATCTAAATTATACCAAAACATATAGAATTTTTGTTAATAAAATGATAAAATTAAATCGATTTTAGGTGATTTTATGATTTTAAATATTATTTTAATTATTTTATCAATTACATCGAGTACATTAATTACTTTTTTCACTGGTATTTATGATATATGGTGGGTAGATATTTTAATGGTTTTAGCAATAATCCCAATATATGTTGCCTTATTCTTAATATACATGGGCTTATTAACATTATTTAGTATGACATTATCAACTAAGAAACCTATAAAAAAAGTAAGTCCTTTTTTCGCAAATATAACAAGCGATACAAATAGATTATTAGTTGCGTTATCAAATGTTAAAGTAATTAAAACAGGATTTGATAAATTACCAAAAGAAAGATCATTATATGTTTCAAATCATATATCAAATTTCGATCCATTTATTATGTGTTCACATATTAAAAATAGACCTATTATTTGTGTAACAAAACCTGAAAATATAGGTAAGCTACTAGTTGGTCCATTAATGTATAATGCTGGATATATACCTATGGATAGGGAAGATATGAAAAAGCAGGTTGAATCAATAAATAGAGCTTCAAAGGTTGTTAAAAATAATGAGGCTTCAGTTATTATTTATCCAGAAGGACAAAGAAATTTTGATCATCCAGATTATGTTCTTCCATTCCATGGTGGAAGCTTTAAGATCGCATTTAGAGCAAAAGCACCTATTGTTATTTGTTCTATATTTGGAACTAATAAAATTAAAAATAGAATGTTTATTAGAAGAAATAAAGTTAGATTTGATGTTTTAAAAGTCTTATATTATGATGACTATAAAGATTTACAGACAAATGATGTTGCTAAAATGGCTGAAGATTTAATAAATGAAAGATTGAAGGAGCTTAACAAATGACATATTTACTATATAATCCATTATCAAACAATTCAAATTTAAAAGAAAAACTTGATTCTATTATTAATGAATTAAAACAAAAATATCCTGATTTAATTGAATATGATGTTACTGAATATGATTATCTAGAATTCACAAGAAATTCTAAGGATACTGATACAACTATTTTAGTTGGTGGCGATGGTACAATTAATTATTTCGCCAACAATTATAAAAAGACTAAAGTAAAAGGTAATATCTTCTTCTATCCAGGTGGTACTGGCAATGATTTTTCTAATGATTTAGAAATTCATACTGAATTAATTGATTTAAAAAAATATATGGAAAATTTACCTAAGGTTAAAGTAAAAGGTAAAGAATATTATTTTATTAATAATGTTGGATTTGGTTTGGATGGAATGGTATGTCAAATCGCAGATGAATTAAAAGCTAAAGGTAAGAAAAAGATTAGTTATGCTTCTATTTCTATCAAGTTATTACTATATAAATATAAAACTTGTAAAGCTAAAGTAACTGTTGATGGTGAGACTAAAGAATATAAAAAGGTTTGGCTCGCTCCTGCTATGAATGGTAGATGTTACGGTGGTGGAATGTTAATGGCGCCAAATCAAGATAGAAATTCTGATACCATGACTTGCATCGTACTTCATGGTAGCTTAAGATTAAGAATATTATTTATATTTACTACTATTTTTAAAGGAACACATATCAAATACAAAAAATTAGTTGAAGTTTTAGAAGGTAAAAAAATCCATGTAGAATTTGAAAAGCCAACTGCTGTTCAAATTGATGGTGAAACAATAAAGGATGTTAAAGAATATACAGCCACAAAATAAAAAGGAGTTTTAAAACTCCTTTTTTTACGCCTTTGTAATTGTTATACTTCCTGTTGATGATGATAATTTACATAAAGGTGCGTTACCTACTGGTGTTGGATAACTTGTACTTCCAGTAGATGAACTAGCTTCATAATTATGATCGCCAACTAATGAACCATTGATTGAACCAGTTGATGTAGAGGCTTCAATTTTTTGAGCATCAAATTTATCAAATTTAATTGATCCAGTTGATGTCTTAATTGTTGTGTTACCTAATACTTTATCGTTATCAAGTACTATATCACCAGTAGATGCTTTAACATTTAAATTACCATTAACATTTACATTTTTAGTAATGATATCACCTGTTGAAGAGCTTAATACTAAATCATTTTCAACATTAATATTTTCAAGTGTAGCATCACCAGTAGACATTTCGATATTTAGTGATTTAAAGCTATAGTTCTTTAAAATAATATCACCAGTTTCAACTTTACATTTAAAATTATTAAATATATTGTTTTTTACATAGATTGTTGTTTTACAATCACTAGTTCCAACCCAAGTATAGAATTCATACCATTTTCTATTATTGTTTGATATTACATATAATGTATCATTTTCTACTTTAATATCATAACTGAAATCTTCTAAAGTTTTTGTTACTACTTTTTCTTCACCTTCAGTAATGTATACTAATTCAATATCATTAATATAATCAGATACTTCTATATTGCTGAAGCTTCCTTCAACTTTCTTAGTATTTTCAACAACAGTTGAATTAATTACTTTTCTATAATTAAATTCATTCATTGCTAAAATTGTAATACAAATTCCTGAACCAGCTACTAATAATAAAATTGCTAATGCTATAAAAAACTTTTTCATATTATTCACCCTTTCCTACTACCATATTCTTAGTTCCAACTAACATTTTCTTTGTTAATTTACCTAATCCTTTTAAAATACCTTTTGTTGAAAGTATAAAGATTATACCTAAACCTGTGACTGCCATACCAGCACCTGCTATGAATGCTGCAGATGTCATACCTTTACTTTGAATAGTCATTATTCCAATTACAATTGAACCAATACCACCTACTACTAAAGCTAAGTCTACTGCTAATAATGCAATCATTAGTGACCATACTACTATAAATCCAGAAAGGAAAAGAATAAATACAGTTAATACAAGTGGAAACCATAGTGGAAATCCAAGTACTAATAATACAACTTCCCAACCTCTTAAAGATCTCTTTGGTTTTACTCTTTCTTTAATAATTGTTCTAAGTGGAGTATCACCAATTACTTCTTTAGCTACTTCCTCTGGAGTACCTAAATCCTCAATAACTTCTTCTTCAGGATAACCATCAGCTAACTTATCATCTATCATTTCACTATAAAATGATACTCTATCTTCTCTTTCATCCTTTGGTAAACCTGATAAATTTTTTCTTAATCTAGCAATAAATTCATCCTTTTTCATTTTACTTTTTGCCCTCTCTCACAATAAATTGATAAATATTCATTATACTATCCCATTCACTTCTGAATTCTTCTAATCTTTTTATTCCTTTTGACGTTATATGGTAATACTTTCTTAATCGTCCATCAAATTCCATCGTTTTAACTGTAAGCATTCCAGACGTTTCTAATCTTTTTACAATTGTATATAAAGTAGATTCACTCATTTCTAGATATGGCTTCATGTCTTTAATAATTTGATATCCGTAAGTATCTTCTTTTTTGATTGCTGCAAGCACACATACATCAAGTAAGCCTCTTTTTAATTGTGCATCCATATAATGCCTCCTTTCACGCTATATGTCACTTTACGATATACATCATATCACGAAGTATATAGAGCGTCAATATCTTTTATGTAATTTTTTTATAAAAAGAAAAATTGATACCTTAAGGTATCAAAAAATTAAAAAAATTATATTAAAAAATAAAAGCATCCGAAGATGCTTTTAATTTTAATTATTGTTTTGAGTTTGCAACTTGAGTTTGACGAATCTTTCTTTCTTCGTAAAGTTGACGAATTCTCTTAATATTACGGATGCATTCTGCAGCCTTAGGACCGTCACCAATTGCTTTATAATATTGAAGTGCAGCTGCATAGTTCTTTCTCTTTAATAATCTATCAGCAGCATTTTTAAGTTTTTCTTTTGCACGCTCTTTAGAAGCTTCAGAAGTATATGATTCAGTTAATACTTTACAATATAAATCATAACCTTCTTTAGTTCTTCTACGCTTAGAATCATAAGCCCATGAAGTTTCATATAAGTAACCTAAATTATATAAAGCATCTGGGTTCTTGTATTCGATAGCTTGTTTTAAATATCTTTCAGCGAATTCAAGGTTCTTAGTTTGAGTATATAGATAACCTAAGTTATTACAAATCATACCTTGAGAATCTTCATCTGTAGCACCAACAACTGTATCATCCTTTCCAGCTAAAGGTAAACAAATTGAATAATAGTTGATAGCTTTATCAGAATCCATTAATGTAGCATATGCATCAGCGATACGCTCTTTAACTTCAAGATCATGAATCTTAAATATTTTTAATAAATAACATAAGCTCCATACATAATGTTCTTGTTGGAATAATGAGAATGCAATCTTTCTATATTTCTTTCTATTGAATGCATTAACCTTAATCTTGTTATATCCACCAACAATAATACAACAAATATCATTAGCAAGTGCTTCAATTGGATAACCTTCAACAAGTTCAATTTCATTTAATGGATACTTGTTTTGATATACAGATTTAGATGTGTAGCAGCAAACAATTTGACAACGGTTGTTAGCTTTAACAATTTCATGTAAATAATCTCTATAATCAAAGTCATCAGATATATGTAATATGATTAAACCACTTGAATCTTTAATATCTGCTAATAATTCTTTATCCTTATATTCTGTCTTTTCAAACTTATGTACATCTACATGCTTATCTTCAAGAATATCTGCTAAAAAGTTAGCATTTTCCTCATCATCAGGTAAATATACTAAAGTAACATAATTCTTCATATAAAAAACCTCCAATATTATTTATAATAATGCATAATATCTATCTACGTTGAATTATACCACAACTAAAACATTTATTGCAATCGTTTTCAGCCTTTTTTTAAAATTTAATAGCAAGAACTAACATATTTTGCTATAATTTTCTTGTGGTGATTATATGGAACAAATATCAAAAAATAGTGATGCCTTCAAACTAATGAAAAATTATATAAAAACTAATCAATATAAAGACATCACTGTAACAGATGATTTAGAAGTTTTAAAGATAGCTTCTAAATTCAATTTAAATATAGATTTATTGTTTTATGTTGAGAATGAATATCATGAAGAAACAAAAGACTTATTAGACAGTTTAATTAAACTATCTAATAAAACTTACGTCATTAGTGAATCATTATACAATCAAATAAAATTAAAAGAAAATCATGTTGGTATTATCGCAGCGATTAAAATACCTGAATATAACTTCGATGATTTTAAGGATAAAAGCTTTATTGTTGTATTAGACAAACTTGAGATTCCAGGAAATATTGGAACTATCTATAGAACTTTAGATTCTATTAATTGTGATGGCGTATTTTTAGTTGATCCAATTTCAAAAATATACAACGAAAAAATAACATCTTCTTCTAGAGGATCTAATCTAACTATACCTTCAATTTCAGATTCATATGAAAATATTATGAACTATTTAATTGATAATGATTATGATATTTATTTAGGAGAGCCTACACTAGGTAAATCATATCAGGAATATGATTATAATGGTAAAATAGCTATAGTTGTAGGTAACGAAAGATTTGGTATAAATCCTGATTGGTATAACCACAAACATAAAAAAGTTTTTATACCAATGGAAGGTAATCATAATAGTTTAAATGTTTCAATCGCAGCTTCAATAATTTGTTATGAAGCATATATGAAAAGAAAATCATTTAAATAATAAATCATATAATTTTTGATTAATATGATATTCATTAAGAAGAGCATCTAGCTCTTCTTTTATTTTTGTATTTTTGTTATTAGTTAATTGTGCTCTAATCAATAAATTCTTAGGTGAATTATCAAAATCAACAAATTCCATAACTTGAGTTTTATAACCATAATATTCTAAAATATTAGCTCTAATAGAATCTGTTAACAAAGATGAGAATCTTTCCTTTAAAATTCCATATTTAGTTATTAAATGGAAGCTTCTAGAATCAAGCTCATTATTAATTTCATGTTGACAACAAGGTACTGAAAATATGTATCTACATTTCATATTTATTGCATGATATAAAGCATAATCAGTAGCTGTATCACATGCATGTAATGTAACTATTATATCAACCTTTTCATCTTTAAAATCTTGAATATTTCCTTTTAAAAATTTTAAATGATCATATTTATATTTTGAAGCTAATTTATTACAGTTGTCTATAACATCAGATTTTAAATCCAAGCCAATAATATCGCATGATATTTTTTTAACATTAACTAAATAATGATAAAGAATAAAAGTTAAATAACTTTTACCGCATCCAAAATCAATTATTTTTAAATATTTTTCATCCTTAATAGAATCATTTATTATTTCGATGAAACGATTAATTTGGCGATATTTATCATATCCAGCTTTTAATACTTTTCCTTCATTATTCATTATACCAAGATCTACTAATGCTGGAATAACCTCACCTTCCTTTAAAAGGCGGTTTTTTTCTTTATTTTGAGCAGTTATTACAAAATCAGTATTATTATTCCTCTTATTAGTTAAAAGCTTGCCTTTTGAGCTAATTCTATAACCATAGACATTAGTAGGTGTAAATAATTCTAAATTATTGAAATATGTTTCTAATAAATCAATAATTACTAGATTAATATTATCAACATCATAATTATTATGAAATACTTGAGTTTCAGTATATAAAGATATTTGATATTTATTAACTCCATTAATTTCAATTAATTTAAGATGAGCCTTCTCATATTTAGAATCCTTTTTCTTAACTGAAAAAGTTCCTTTTATTATGTTTTCTGGTATTAATATATCCATATAATCACCTTTAAAAAAAGGGTATCAAAAGATACCCAAATTTACATTTATTATTTTTCAACTGGTAATTCTTCAATTACTGCATTCTTATAGAATGAAGCAACTGATTGAGCTGCAGATTCAGCAGATGTTTTAGAAGGATAAGCTTCACCAACAATTGTTACTCTACCAGCTAAAGAATATAACTTATAAGCATAGTTACCATTTTTATCTTTTACGCACTTGAATGTACCTTCAATTACATTTTTCTTAAATGTTTCAATAGAATTTAAGCAACCAGCTTTAGATGTATATCCATAAGCTTGTGCTAAGATTTGGCCATTAGAAGCCTTTAAATCCCAGCTAAATTCGCCATTATAGCTTTCAACGATGAATTTACCACCATCTTTATCATCCTTCAAATTAACATCGATTGGAGTGGCAGTTTTTAAATCTGCATCTTCATACTCGATATCAACCTTGTCAGCCTTAACTGCAAAGTTCTTGAATGATTCAGAAGCTCTTGTAGCTCCTTTTTCAGTTGGATAGTTAGCACTGATAGCTAATACTCTATAATTCTTTGATACTAATTTAAATTTATAATGACCATGCTTGTCAGCAAAAATCTTAATATCTCCTGTTTCAATATTTCTAATTAAAGCATCAATTGCCTTATCTATACCTTCACGAGATGTATATGTTTCAGATTGGAATAAGATTTCACCATTAGATGCTTTTAAATGATATTGATAAGAATCACCTGTTTGATAAATTTCATATTTACCATTATAACTTCTTCCCTTAGGAGCTTCTTTTGTTTCTGCTTTCTTTGAAGCTGTCTTAGCTGTAGCTTTAGCAGCAGGGGCAGCCTTCTTTGCAGTCGCTTTAGGCTCTGCTTTCTTAGTTGCAGGCTTAGTTTCTGCCTTTTCAGCTTTCTTAGCTGGTGCCTTTGCTTCAGTCTTCTTAGGTTCTGCCTTCTTTGAAGCTGGTTTAGCTTGAGATTTTGTAGGTGCTTTTTTAGCAGGAGTTTTCTCTTCTACTGGGTTAGTTTCAGCTGGTTTTTCATCAGCTTTCTTCATATCATCTATAGCATTTGAATACTTAGCCATAATTTTATTAGCTTCAGCATCATTTTTAGCATTTCTCATTGCTTCAATATCTTTTTTTAGTTGTTCAACATCAACTGTCATTGTTTTCTTTGCCATATTTCAATAACCTCCAAATTAATTCTTTTCAATATATTTTAATAAATCTTCAAGATCTTTTATATAAGACTCTTTACGACTTTCAAATTCAGGATCAATAGAATTATCTTCAGTTGGTTCTTGATCATTGTTTTCTTCTTGAGTTTCTTCAACTACAGGCTCTTCAGCTGTCTCTTCTTGAGCTTCCTCAGCTACTGGTTCCTCAACTGCTTCTTCTTGAGCTTCTTCAGCTACTGGTTCCTCAGCAGTTTCTTCTTGAGCTTCTTCAACTACTGGTTCTTCAGCAGTTTCTTCTTGAGTTTCCTCAGCTACTGGTTCTTTAGCAGTTTCTTCTTGAGTTTCCTCAGCTACTGGCTCTTCAACAGTTTCTTCTTTTGCTTCTTCAACTACTGGCTTTTCAGCAGCTTCTTCTTGAGTTTCTTCAACTACTGGCTCTTCAGCAGCTTCCTCTTGAACTTCATCAGCTACAGGCTCTTCAACAGTTTCCTCTTGAACTTCATCAGCTACTGGTTCTTCAGCAGTTTCTTCTTTAGCTTCTTCAACTACTGGTTCTTCAGCTGTCTCTTCTTTAGCTTCCTCAGCTACTGGTTCTTCAGCAGCTTCCTCTTGAGTTTCTTCAGCAACTGTTTCTTCCTTAGTTTCTTCAACTGGAGTTTCATCTTTATCTTTCTTAGAAGCTATAACAATAGTTGCATGCTTTGCAGCTTCTAATTCTTTTTCATGTTCATCTTCAGTAGGATTATTTTCTGCAGATTCTTCTTTAATAGGTTCTTCTTGAACATCATTAGATTCTTCATTAGGTGTTTCTTCAGTCTTAACTAAAGCTTCTTCTTTTTGAGCTTCTTGAGCTAAAGCTTTCTTCTTTTTCTTACTTGCAATAATTCTATCGATAATTACCCAAATAATAATAATTATTATTACTAAAATAATTGCACCAAAGAATATAACATCCTTTGCTTCTAATCCCATACTACTAGCAATTTTGTTGGCTAAATCCCAAAACCAACCTGTTTGTTCTAAAAACATTATATCACCTCGTAAAATTTGATAAAATCATATAATAATTATATGATAAAGAAAGACAACTTTCAAGTTAGATAATCCTACTTTTTTGTTATTTTAAATGAATAAATTCATTTTAGAGAAAAATAAAAGGCGAGAATATCAATTCTCACCATTTTTGTTTTATTATTCAACAAATGCAATGATAGCCATTGGAGCGTTGTCACCACGACGGAAACCAGTCTTGATAACACGTGTATAACCACCATTACGATCCTTAAATTTAGGTGCAATTTCGCTAAATAATTTTTGTACAGCAAATTTACCTTCTTCATCCTTTTCAAAACGAATGAATGATGCTGCTTGACGACGAGCATGAAGTGTATTTGCTTTACCTAATGTAACCATTTTATCAGCAAGTCTCTTTAATTCTCTTGCCTTTGTTACAGTAGTTTCAATTTGACCATTTAAGATTAAATCTGTAACTAAGTCACGAAGTAATGCTTTTCTTTGGTCAGAACTACGACGTAATCTACTATAAGCCATAATATAACTCCTTCTTTAAATTAGTTTTTTCTGAAGCTTAAACCTAATTGTTCTAGCTTTTCCTTAATTTCCTTTAGAGATTTTCTACCAAGATTACGAACCTTGATCATATCCTCTTCAGTCTTATCACATAATTCTGATACTTTATTGATATTAGCTCTCTTTAAGCAGTTATAAGAACGAACTGTTAAATCTAAGTCATCAATATTTGTATCAAGCTTACGATTTTGTGAATCGTCTTCAGCCTCAATCATATATTCAGTATCAGATGCTTTTTCGCTTAATTCAACAACAACCTTTAAGTGTTCAATCATCATCTTTGAAGCTACAGCGATTGCTTCCTTAGCAGTAATTGAGCCATTAGTTGTTACTTCAATTTCAAGCTTATCAAATGATGCTACATTTGAACCCTCAGCACGAGTTTTTGCTACTGTAAATCCAACATTAACTACTGGAGTATAAATAGCATCAATAGGAATAACACCTACACTCTTTACGAATTCTTTATTTTGAACAGATGAAACGAAACCTACACCCTTACGAATAGTCATAAACATGTGTAAATTTCCACCAGCTGCTACTGTAGCTATATGTAAATCTGGATTGATAACCTTTATTTCGTTATCATGGATAATATCACCAGCTAATACTTCGCCCTCACCCTTGTCAAGTTCTACAACTTTTTCATAGTTAGGATCATCTGAATCTACTGATAATACAATTCTCTTTAAATTTAAAATAATTGTAATAACATCTTCAACAACGCCATCAACATTTTGAAATTCATGCTCAGCACCGTCAATTTTTACATTAACGATAGCAGCTCCTGGTAATGATGATATTAATGTTCTACGAAGTGCATTTCCAATTGTAGTACCAAATCCTCTTTCAAGTGGAGTAATTTCGAACTTTCCGTAATTTCCACCTTCAGATATATCTATAACACTTGTTTTTGGTTTTTCGAATTTTAAATCTTTCATTAATTAATGGGCCTCCTGTTATTAATTTCGATTTTAATTTTTTTGATATTTATTAAATTTTTTACTACTAACAACAATCCAAATTATCCTCTAGGACGCTTTGGTGGACGACAACCATTATGTGGAACTGGTGTAACATCTGTGATGGCTGTTATTTCTAATCCTGCAACAGTTAATGATCTAATTGCAGCTTCTCTTCCTTGTCCTGGACCTTTTACTGATACTTCAACCTTAGCTACGCCTTGATCTACTGCGCTCTTTGCAGCAGCTTCAGCAGCCATTTGTGCGGCAAAAGGAGTTGATTTACGACTACCTTTGAATCCTAATGCACCAGCACTTGACCAAGAAATTACATTTCCTTCAGGATCAGTAATAGTAACAATTGTATTATTAAATGTAGAGTGAATATGAGCTACACCAACAGGTACATTTCTTTTTACTCTACGCTTTGTAACTTTACGTGCCATATTTCAATTTCCTCCTTATTACTTCTTATGGTTAGCTATAGTATGTCTTGGACCCTTACGAGTTCTCGCATTATTACGAGTATTTTGTCCACGTACAGGTAAACCTTTACGATGACGCATACCTCTGTAGCAACCAATTTCCATTAAACGCTTAATATTTAGGTTTACTTCTCTACGAAGGTCACCTTCTACTTTAATCTTAGATACTTGAGAACGAATTGCACTTAATTGTTCTTCAGTTAAATCTTTTGTACGAATGTCTTCAGATACACCCGCATTTTTTAATATTTGTTTTGATGTACTTTCTCCAATACCATAAATATAAGTAAGAGAAATTACAACTCTCTTTTCATTTGGAATATCTACTCCTGCAATACGTGCCATAATTTATTTCCTACCTTCTAAATCTTATCCTTGTCTTTGTTTATGTTTTGGGTTTTCGCAAATAACCATAACACGGCCTTTACGTTTAATAACCTTGCATTTATCGCATATTGGTTTTACTGATGGTCTTACTTTCATTTTTTAATACCTCCAATATTATTTGTGTCTGTAAGTAATTCTGCCACGTGTTAAATCATAGGTTGATAACTCAATAGTTACCTTATCACCTGGTAAAATGCGTATGTTATTCATGCGGATTTTACCAGAAACGTGGGCTTTAACTTGGTGACCATTGTCTAATGTTACAATAAATTGTGTGTTAGGTAGTACATCTTGTACAACACCTTCCATCTCAATTACATCATCTTTTTTTGCCATTTAAAATTTAGCCTCCTAGAATATTAAAGTTGAGTTATTATCTCATATCCGTCTTTACGAACAACTATAGTGTGTTCGAAGTGAGCTGCAGGCTTTTTATCAATTGTTACTGCAGTCCATCCGTCAGATAAAACTCGTATTTTATGTGTACCCATGGCAACCATTGGTTCAATGCATAATACCATACCTTCTTCTAAGATAGGGCCGGTTCCTTTAGTACCAAAATTAAAGATATTTGGTTCTTCATGCATTTTTCTACCAATGCCATGTCCTGTGAATGAATCTATTATACCATAACCATATGGTTTAATATAATCTCCAATCGCTGCTTCAACATCTCCAAGATGTACTCCAGCACGAACTTTGCTAATACCTTCATATAAGGCTTTTTGAGTTACATCTAAAAGTTCTTCAACTTTAGGATTTACCTCTCCAACCTTATATGTATAGCATGCATCAGCATGATATCCCTTGTATGCACAAACTAAATCAACATCGATTATATCGCCTTTTTTTAGTTTTTGTTTATTAGATGGAATACCATGTACCACAACTTCATTAACTGAAGCACAAATTGTTGCAGGAAAGCCTTCATATCCTTTACAAGATGGTACACAACCATTTTCAACAATAATCTTTTCACAGATATTGTTTAATTCCATAGTTGTGACACCAGGCTTAACTGCATCCTTCATTGCTTCAAGGCATAACGCAACAACACGTCCTGCCTCTTTCATTAATTGAATTTCTCTTTCACTTTTGATTTCAATCATAAATCTCTTAAGCACCTAAAACTGCTTTAATATCTTCAAAAACCTTTTCTAATGGTTGATCACCATCAACAGTTTTTAGAATGTTTTGATTCTTATAATAAGCTAAAAGTGGTGCGGTATTATTATCATATACCTCTAAACGATTCTTAGCTGTAGCTTCAGTATCATCTTGTCTTTGGATAAGTGGACTTCCACAGTTATCACAAATACCATCCTTCTTTGGAGCATTGAATTCAACATGATATGTTGCTCCACAAGTCTTACATACTCTTCTACCAACCATACGTCTTACTAGAATTTCAGGTTTTACATTAACATCTAAAACTGCATCTAGCTTAACACCATTTTCTTTTAAGAATTCATCTAAAGCTTCTGCTTGAAGAATTGTTCTAGGGAAACCATCTAATAAGAATCCCTTCTTACAATCATCCTCAAGAAGTCTTTCCTTTACAATACCGATTGTTACATCATCTGGTACTAAAGCTCCTTTGTCCATATAGCTTTTAGCTAATAGACCAAGTTTTGTTTCATTTTTGATAGCGGCACGGAACATATCACCAGTTGAAATATGTGGAATATTATAATATTCTTTAATATTTGCAGCTTGTGTACCCTTACCTGCGCCGGGTCTTCCCATAATTAATAATTTCATTATGTTTTTCCTCCTTATTAATCTAAGAATCCTTGGTAATCTTTTGTCTCAGCTTGAGTTTCAATTTGACGTAATGTCTCAATCGCTACACCAACTAAAATTATCAAAGATGTACCTCCAACTGTAACAGAGGATCCAAAGCCAAAGGCTATTGAAACGATAATTGGAACTAATGCAAGAATTACTAAATAAGCTGAACCTATTAATGTTATTCTAAATAACATCTTAGATAATTGTTGCTTAGTTTCCTCACCAGGACGATATCCTGGAATAAATGCTCCTTGCTTTTCTAAATTATCAGCTATTTGCTCTGGGTCAACTTGCATGAATGAATAGAAAAAGCTAAAGAATACAATCATAATAACATATAATGTTACACCGATAGGCTGATGTGTTGAGAATACTTGATTTACCCAGAATGCTCCAGTTGATGTTTCAGTTGATAAACCCATAACACCAATTATAGTCATTGGGATTGAAAGTATTGTTGATGCAAAAATTACTGGAATAACATTTGCACTATTAAGCTTGATAGGAATATCAGAGCCTTGTTGACCAGCTTGACGGTTTGCATATTGAACAGGAACCTTTCTTACTGCTCCTTCAAAGTATACAACTCCAACAATCATAGCAATATATAATACTAATACCAAGATAAATAAGAATAAATTTAATCCTGAGAAATTAGCACCTAAATATGTATTTGTTAATGTTGTAAACATAGGAGGGATTGAAGATACGATACCTGCCATGATTATCATTGATGAACCATTACCTGCACCATGACGAGTAATTAAATCAGCTAACCACATTGTAAATGCAGAACCAGCTGTAACAACTATTGCCATGTAGATATAGATTAACCAATAAACATTTTTATATTGTAACACTGAGGCTTGTAAAATATTATCTGGTCTAGAACCTAAACTGAAGATAATTAATAAGCCTTGAATCATTGCAATAACTATAGTTACATATCTAGTGATTCTGTTAAGCTTTTGCTTACCAACTTCACCTGATTCGCTCCATTCCTTAAACTTAGGAATAACTATTTGAAGCATTTGAACAACAATTGATGCTGTAATATATGGTGAAATACCTAAAGCTAATATAGAGAAGTTACTTAAACCTCCTCCAGAAAAAGCATTTAATACTGTTAGGAAGTCATTATTAGAAACAACAGCTTTAACATTTGTTGTATCAATTAATGGGATTGGTATATAAGTTCCAGCCTTAAATACTAACAGTAAAGCAAAAGTGATTAATATCTTTAAAACAATCTCACGATTACTAAAGATAAGCTTAATCTTGTTAAGCAAATTAAATCACCTCAACAGATCCGCCCTTGGCTTCAATAGCCTTTTTAGCAGACTCTGAGAACTTGTTTGCCTTTACAACTAACTTCTTAGTTAACTCACCATTACCTAAAATTTTAACGCCATCTTTAACATCCTTAACTAAGCCTTGTTTAATTAAAGCTTCAACATCTACTGTTGCACCATCTTCGAATACATTTAATTGTTCTACATTAACAACCATATATTCTACTCTAGTGTAGTTATGGAAGCCTCTCTTTGGTAAACGTTGGAATAAAGGTAATTGTCCACCTTCGAATCCAGGACGAACACCACCGCCAGAACGAGCGTTTTGACCTTTACTACCTTTACCAGCAGTCTTTCCTTGACCGCTTCCTACACCACGTCCAAGACGCTTCTTAGAATGTCTTGCACCGGCAACTGGTTTTAATTGTTCTAACATATTCGGTACCTCCTTATTATTCTTGGACAACCTTTACCATATGAGCTATGGTAACAAGCATACCTTTTATTGCATCATTTTCCTCTTTAACTACTGTCTTACCAATCTTAGTTAAACCTAAAGCTTTTGCAGTAGCAACTTGATTTGGCTTACGACCACTTAAACTCTTAACTAATGTAATCTTATACATAATCTTATCCTAAAAGCTCTTCAACTGTCTTATCACGTCTTTGAGCGACTTGTTCAACAGTCTCTAATTGCTTTAACCCTTCTACTGTAGCTCTTACTACATTAATTGGTGTAGCAGAACCAAGTGATTTTGATAGTATATCAGATATACCAGCTAATTCTACAACGGCACGTACTGGACCACCAGCGATTACTCCGGTACCTGCAGCTGCAGGAGCTAGGAATACTCTACCAGCACCATATACGCCAGTTACTTGGTGAGGAATAGTTGTATTTACAGTAGCAACTGTAATAATATTCTTCTTTGCACTTTCAATTGCCTTTTTGATAGCATCAGGTACTTCGTTAGCTTTACCTGTACCAAAGCCAACATGACCCTTCTTATCACCGATAACAACTAAAGCAGCGAAACGGAAACGTCTACCACCTTTAACAACTTTTGTTACACGGTTGATTGTAACTACACGCTCTTCAAATTCAGGCTCTTGAACTTCCTTATGTTGATCATTCTCTTTAACCATAAAGATATCCTCCTTAGAACTTTAATCCAGCAGCTCTTGCTGCATCAGCTAAAGCTTTAACACGTCCATGGTATAAATAACCACCACGGTCAAATACTACAGCTTCGATCTTTAAAGCTAATGCACGCTTAGCTACTAAAGTACCAACTTCAGTTGCTGCATTTACATTAGAACCATTTTTTACACTAATTTCTTTATCTAGTGAAGAAGCACTACATAAAGTCTTACCTGTTTCATCATCAATGATTTGAGCATAGATTTGCTTGTTTGAACGGAAAACATTTAATCTTGGCTTTTCAGCTGTACCAAATACATTTTGACGAATACGTAAATGTCTTTTTTGACGAGTTACATTTTTTGAAACCTTACTTATCATATTAGCACTCCTTTCCTACTACTTCTTAGCAGTTTTACCTTCCTTACGACGAATAGTTTCATAAGAATACTTAATACCTTTACCTTTATAAGGTTCTGGCTTACGTACTTCACGAATTTCAGCCGCAAATTGTCCTACTAATTGTTTATCAACACCACTGATAATAATATTAGTATTCTTTGGTAACTCTACTTTTAAACCTGCAGGAACTTCCATCTCAACATTGTGAGAATAACCAGCAGATAACACTAACTTGTTACCTTGTAAAGCAGCACGATAACCAACACCGTTGATTTCTAGTTGCTTTGTGAAGCCCTCAGATACACCTTTAACCATATTATTTAATAAAGCACGAGTTGTACCATGAAGTGCTTTCATCTCTTTAGTATCATTTGGACGTTTAACTGCAACCGCTGTTGCACTAACGCTTATTTCTAGTTCGTCATTGAATTTAAAGTTAAGCTCTCCCTTAGGGCCCTTTACAGTAACGTTGTTGTTATCAGCAACAGTAACAGTAACACCGGCAGGGACGTTAATTACCTTATTACCAATACGAGACATCTAAAACACCTCTTTCATTTTCTTTATATTTTTTTAATTTTAATTACCAAATGTAAGCTAAAACTTCTCCACCGATTTTTTGCTTACGAGCTTCTTTGTCAGACATAATACCTTTTGAAGTTGAGATAATTGCAACTCCTAAGCCATTTAAAACCTTTGGTAAATCTTCAGCCTTTGAATAAACATGAAGACTAGGCTTAGAAATTCTCTTTATACCTTTAATAACTTTTTGGTTGTCTGCAGTATATTTTAATGTAATTGTTGTTGTACTCTTTAATTCAGTAGAAACTTTATAATCAACAATATAGCCTTCGTTCTTTAAAACTTCTAAAATAGCAGTTTTAACTTTAGAACTTGGAACTAATACAGTTTCTTCATGCATAGCATTAGCGTTTCTAATACGAGTAAACATATCTGCAATTGGATCTGTCATAAATCTGATTCCTCCTTATATTATAAATTACCAGCTTGATTTCTTAACGCCTGGAATTTGACCTTTGTATGCTAATTCACGGAAACAAATACGGCATAATTTGAATTTACTAATTACAGCATGTGGACGTCCACAACGCTCACAACGAGTATATTCACGAGCACTATATTTAGGTTTTCTATGATTTTTAACAATCATTGATGTTTTTGCCATTATCTATACCCTCTCTTACTTTCTGAAAGGCATACCCATTAATGCTAATAAAGTACGACCTTCCTCATCTGATTTTGCTGTAGTAACGATTACTATATCCATACCACGAATCTTCTTAATTTTGTCAAAGTTAATTTCAGGGAAAATTAATTGTTCTTTAACACCTAATGTATAGTTTCCACGACCATCAAATGCATTTGATGAAATACCACGGAAATCACGTACACGAGGTAGAGCAATTGAAACAAGCTTATCGAAGAATTCATACATTCTTTCGCCTCTTAAAGTTACTTTGCAGCCGATAGGCATACCTTCACGTAACTTGAAGTTAGCAATTGACTTCTTTGCTTTTGTAATAACTGGCTTTTGACCAGCGATTTGAGTTAATTCTTCTACTGCATCATCTAAAACCTTAGAGTTAGCAACTGCATCACCAACTCCCATATTAATTACGATCTTTTCAATCTTTGGAATTTCCATTGAAGAGCTATAATTAAATTTTTTAGCTAATTCTGTCTTAACAGAAGTTTGATATTTTTCTTGTAAACGATTCACAGAATTTTACCTCCTTCTACTTAAACTCATAACCAGATTTTTTAGAAACTCTGATCTTATTGTTTTTCTCATCTACCTTAATGCCAACACGTGTAGGCTTATTAGTCTTTGGATCTAATAGCATAACATTTGATGCATCAATTGGTGCTTCCATTTCAATGATTCCACCATTTTGGTTAGCTTGAGTAGGCTTTTGGTGCTTCTTTACTTTATTAACGCCTTCAACTAAAACCTTGTTAGTCTTAGGGAAAACCTTTAATACTTTACCAGTTGTAGGCACCTTATTACCTTTTTTATCTACAGTAAATTTATCTTTACCAGCGATGACAACTACTGTGTCTCCAGCTTTAATTAACATAAGTTACCTCCTTATAGTACTTCGGGTGCTAAGGATACAATTTTCATGAAATCCTTATCACGTAGCTCTCTAGCTACTGGTCCGAAAATACGAGTTCCACGTGGAGTCTTGTCTTCACGAATAAGTACAGCTGCGTTTTCATCAAACTTAATGTATGTTCCATCAGGTCTTCTTAAACCAGCTTTTGTACGAACGATAACTGCCTTTACGACATCACCCTTCTTAACTTGTCCGTTAGGTGCAGCCTCCTTAACAGAGCAAACAACGATATCACCAACGTATGCATATCTATGTAATGCTCCACCTAATACCTTTATTATTAATAATTCACGAGCGCCGCTGTTATCTGCAACAGCTAATCTTGTTTCTTGTTGAACCATGATAGTACCTCCTATTGAAACCTATTATAATGTTTCTTTAGCCTTTACTATCTCAACTAATACATAATGTACAGTCTTTGATAGAGGTCTAGTCTCCATGAATCTTACAATATCGCCAACCTTAGCTTTATTGTCTTCATCATGTACATGAAATTTTGTTGTTTTCTTAACACGTTTTTTATAAATCTTATGTATACCGAAAGTATCAACAGCTACAACAATTGTCTTATCCATTTTATCAGAAACTACAGTTCCTTGAAAAAACTTACGAGTATTACGTTCCATGTTGTCTCCTCCTATTATTGAGCCTTGCTAGCAGTTTCTTTTTCAGTAATAACTGTTTTCATTCTAGCAATTGTTCTTTTAATTTCTCTCATACGAGCAGGCTTATCACTATTACCTAGAGCAGCTTGAAACTTTAAATTAAATAATTCTTCCTTTAATTCAGTGATCTTCTTATTGATTTCTTCAACTGATAAAGCACGAATTTTAGTCATTGTATCTTTCATTGCTCGTCACCTACTTTACTATAACCTTAGTTGAACAAGGTAACTTATGACTTGCTAAACGTAATGCTTCTCTAGCAATTTCATCAGATACTCCTGCAACTTCGAATAAAATAACATTTTCTTTAACTACTGCAACCCAAGTTTCAGGTGCACCTTTACCAGAACCCATACGTACTGCTAAAGGCTTTTTAGTCTTACTTAAATGTGGGAATACTTTGATCCATACTTGTCCTTGACGATTCATCTTACGTGTAATAGCAACACGGGCAGCTTCTAATTGATTGTTAGTTAACCAACAACCTTCAGTAGCAACTAAACCATATTCACCGAATGCTAGTTCAGTACCACCCTTAGCCTTACCATGATAATATACTCTGTGAGGACGACGGAATTTAACTCTTTTAGGCATTAACATAATTACTTACCTCCCTTAGAGCTTTCTTTAACATCTTTCTTAGGTGTTCTTGGCTTAGCTGGACGCTTATCTTCAACAGTTCTAGGTTGAATGTCGAATAATTCACCCTTATAAATCCAAACCTTAATACCTAACTTACCATATGTTGTATGTGCTTCAGCTACTGCATAATCAACATCTGCACGTAAAGTTTGTAGAGGAACTTGACCCTCATTATAACCTTCGCTACGAGCCATTTCAGCACCGCCTAAACGACCTGAAATTAATGTTTTAGCACCCTTAGCACCAGCCTTAATAGCTCTTTGAATTGCTACCTTTTGAACTCTACGGAATGAAGCTCTTGCTTCAAGTTGTTCAGCGATAGATTGTGCAACTAATGTTGCATCAAGCTCAGGCTTCTTAATTTCTACAACATTTAAAATTATTTCTTTCTTAGTAGTGTATGCTAATTCTTTTACTACTTTGTTCTTAGTTTCTGCTTCTTTACCGATAACAGAACCAGGATTAGCTGTATATAATGTGATTTTTACACGGTCAGTATTTTTGCTACCTTTACCACGTTCAATAACAACACGTGATACTTTAGACTTTGCATATACTTCACTTAAGTATTTACGAATTCTTAAGTCTTCGTGTAATAAATCAGCTACTTTAGTTTTATCTGCATACCATGCAGCATCCCAATCACGGTTGATACCAACACGTAATCCTACTGGACTAACCTTTTGACCCATACACTTACCTCCTACTTACTTTCTTTCTCAGCTACGATTACTGTAATGTTACAAGTTCTCTTGATAATTACATCACCACGGCCTTTAGCACGAGGTAACATTCTCTTCATTCTTATACCATCAGTAACGTATGCTGTTTTAACATATAGATTATTCTTATCCATATTATAGTTATGTTCTGCATTTGCTACAGCAGAATTTAAAACCTTTAAAACAACCTCAGTTGCTTGCTTGTTAGTTAACTTTAGAATAGCCTTAGCAGTTTCTACATCCTTATTACGGATTAGGTCAACAACAAGACGAGCCTTACGAGGAGTTATTCTAACAGTTTTTGCAATTGCTTGTGCTTCCATTATAAATTTTCTCCTTTAATCTTACTTACTTGCTTTTTTATCGTCTGCATCATGACCACGGTAAGTTCTAGTTGGAGCAAATTCTCCAAGTTTATGACCTACCATATCCTCTGTAATATATACTGGAACATGCTCACGACCATTATATACTGCGATAGTTAAACCAACGAAACTAGGGAATATAGTTGATCTACGTGACCAAGTTTGAAATACTTTTTTATCACCTGACGCATTTGCTTTTTCAACTTTCTTTAATAAATGTTCATCAGCAAATGGTCCTTTTTTAATTGAACGAGCCATATTGTTCCTCCTTATTATCTATCATTTCTTCTACGAACGATTAGTTTGTTAGAAGCTTTCTTATGCTTACGAGTCTTTAAACCTAGAGCAGGCTTACCCCAAGGTGTCATAGGTGAAGGACGTCCAACTGGACACTTACCCTCACCACCTCCATGAGGGTGATCATTAGGGTTCATAACAGAACCACGTACTTCAGGTCTTAAGCCCATATGACGAGCACGACCAGCTTTACCAATTCTTACAAGTTCATGAGATTCATTACCAACCTCACCGATTGTTGCTTTACAAGTTCCTAATACCTTACGAACTTCGCCGCTTGATAATCTAACTAATACATAACCATCTTCACGACCTAAGATTTGAGCAGATGCACCAGCACTACGTGCAATTTGTCCACCTTTACCAGGGTGAAGTTCAATGTTATGAATTAATGAACCAACTGGAATATTATTAATTGGAAGAGCATTTCCAACCTTAATATCAACATTTTCACCAGAAACAATAGTCATACCTGTTTCTAATCCTTTAGGTGCTAAGATATATCTCTTTTCACCATCTTTATAGAATAATAATGCAATGTTTGCACTTCTATTTGGATCGTATTCGATTGTTTTAACAGTTGCAGGAACATTGTCCTTGTTTCTCTTAAAATCAATAATACGATATTTTTGCTTAACGCCGCCACCTTGATGACGAACTGTAATTTTTCCTGTATTATTACGTCCACCCTTGCTAATCTTAGGTGCTAATAATGATTTTTCAGGAGTGTCAGTTGTAATTTCATCAAATGTTAAAACTGACATGTTACGTCTACCATTAGACGTTGGCTTATATTTTCTAACTGCCATAGTTAATAATTCCTCCTATTAAATCTCGAATGAATCGATCTTATCGCCATCTGCTAATTTGCAGATTGCCTTCTTATAAGCTGGCTTGAAACCTTCATGTTGGCCAACTCTCTTACGCTTAGGTAATACATTAATTGTATTTACTGATACTACCTTTACCTTGAAAATTTCTTCAACTGCATTTTTGATTTCAATCTTATTTGCAGTCTTTAGAACCTTGAATGTATACTTATTGTAATTTTCTTTTAAACCCATAGTCTTTTCAGTGATGATTGGACCTTGGATGATATCATAAATCTTATTCATAATTACTTAAGTACCTCCTCATAGTATTTTACAGCCTTTTGAGTTAATACTAAGTTCTTGTAGCATAGGATTTCATAAACACTAGCGTTATCAGCAGGTGTTAAGAATACTCCTGGAATATTTCTTGCAGAAAGATTGTTTTCTGGTGTTAACTCATCAGGAGCACATACAACCATAGTCTTTCCTTCAGCCTTAATATTTGATAAGAACTTTACAAAATTCTTAGTCTTAGCTTCTTCGAACTTTACATCTTCAACAGCAATTAAGTTCTTTTCTAATACTTTAGATGAAAGAACATTCTTTAATGCTAATTGTTTTACTTTCTTATTAAGCTTGAAAGCATAGCTTCTTGGAGTTGGACCAAATACTGTTCCACCACCAACCCATTGAGGAGCACGGATAGATCCTTGACGAGCACGTCCAGTACCTTTTTGTCTCCATGGCTTACGGCCACCACCACGAACTTCGCTACGATTCTTTACATCATGTGTACCTTGTCTCATAGCTGCTCTTTGACAGTTAACCACATCATATATAACTTGTTGATTAAGTACTTCAATTCCGAAAACTTCATCACTTAATTTTATATCCTTAATCTTTTCTCCAGATTGATTTAATAATGCGATTTTTGGCATGATAAATCTCCTTTCTCTTATTTACCAGCTTTAACAGCTGTTTTAATTACAACAAATCCTTTTTTAGGTCCTGGTACATTACCACGAACAAGGATTAATTCTCTTTCACTATCAACCTTTGCGATTGTTAGATTTTGAAGAGTAACTGTTACATGACCCATATGTCCTGGTAACTTCTTACCCTTTAGGTTACCTTTGATTGCACCCATAGAACCAACTGTACGGTGACAAGCTGATACACCGTGGCTCATTCTTAAACGTGCATGATTGTAACGCTTAATTGTACCTGCAAAGCCTTTACCTTTTGATGTACCTGTTACATCGATAACATCGCCTGCAGCAAAAATATCTACTTTAATTTCTTGGCCTACGTTGTAAGATAATAACTCATTTCCTTGAGCTTCTGAGAAACGGAATTCTCTTATGAAGCGCTTAGGAGCAGTGTTAGCCTTAGCTACGTGACCTTGTTCAGGCTTATTTGCTAAACTTTCTTTCTTGTTATAGCAACCTACTTGAACAGCAACATAACCATCGTTTTCAACTGTCTTTTGTTGTAATACTACATTTTCAGAACAATCAACGATAGTGACTGGTATTAAATTACCAGCTGCATCGAAAATTTGAGTCATGCCCAATTTTCTACCTAAGATTCCCTTAGCCATTTGAAATTTTCCTCTTTTCCTAAATTATTTTTTACTTCTTTAATACGATATCTACACCTGATGGTAAATCAATACGCATTAATGCATCAATTGTTTGTGGTGTTGGAGCCACAATTTCGATTAATCTCTTATGAGTTCTTCTTTCGAATTGTTCTCTTGAATCCTTGTTAACATGAGGTGAACGAAGGATAGTGAAAACTTCCTTTTCAGTAGGTAGTGGAATAGGTCCATTTACCTCAGAACCAGTCTTCTTTACGCTTTCAACAATCTTCTTTGCAGATTGATCTAAAAGCTTGTGATCATAAGACTTTAAACGAATTTTGATTTTTTCTTTTGCCATTTTAATATTTCTCCTTTCGCCTATAATCGTCGTATAGACTTGCTCCATGGGAAAACCCGACAACCTTTAATGACAACGCCCATCGGTGTATCGACAACCTCCCACTTCACAGCCACTTCTTGCTCGATATAGAGCCTTTTACATTATACACTCAAAAATATGTCAATGCAAGAAATATTTTAATTTATTTTTTATGTTTTTTACAAAAA
>CAMJOZ010000003.1 GCA_946407635.1 uncultured Caryophanales bacterium | reverse complement strand
AAGGGGCTGTTAAGAAACTAAATTAGTTTCTCAGCCTCTTTTCTTATGTTTATAGGACCTACGGAGTGATTCATTCACTCCTTTATTTTTCTTTTTTAAAATCTTTTCATAGTCTATATCTGGTATTGTTTCAGCTTTTAAATCTGGTGGTGCAATCCAATAATCTGTTTTAGCTTTTCCTTCTAGAAGTGTAAAAAGTTTTCTAATATTATATCCAAGACATGTTAACATAAATTCTAATGAAACATTCTCCATCCCACGTCTTCTGGCTCTTTCGTAATCCATGTCTTGTTTAATTACGCCAAAGGCACCTTCAACTTGTGAAGAACGATTAACCCTCATTTCTATTCCTTTGGGCGAAAGTAAATTCTTAGTTACATCTTTTTTAATTATGTTTAAATCGTAATTTACATCAAATATTCTATAATTTTTAATCTCCTTTAATTTTGCCTGACAGTATTTCTTTAGTCTGCAATATGAGCAAGATTCAACAACATAAAGGAACGAACCTTTATGAGCTTTTCTCTCTTTAAAAACCCTAGTTTTAGTAGCTTGTTTATTGTTTAAACAAAACAAATTACCATCATCATCGAAATAAAACAAATCATAAATATCACCCGAAACCACTCTAGACCAATCGGCAAACTTAATGTAATTTTCTATTTTATTACTGTTAACAAATTGATAATTTTTTAATGAACCATATCCAGCATCAGCGCATAGACGTTTAGGATAAAATGTGTACATTTCTTTAAATTTTTCCAGTGATGGAATCAAAGTGAATTGGTCGTTTCTATCTTGAGACACGAAAAAACATAGTATTATGCCTTTAGAAACAATAATTTGTAGATTATAAGCCGCATGAGTATTACTACCAAGCCCCGAATAATAATCTTCCTTTAAACACATCGCAGTAGCATCATGATCAGTCTTATAATAGGAGTTTCTATTAGGCCCACATATTTTCTCCTTTTCTTCGTAATCAAGGAGTTTTATAAGATAAGTTGATAGTAGTAGATAGTCAGTAACAATTTTTGGGTTTCTAATGCCTCGCCCTGTTTTAATGTTATCAATATCTATATTTTGTTTTCTTAACAGTGTTAGAAGCTGTGAAACATAATTAGCAACTTCTTTAGAAATGAATGAACTTTTATTTTCTGATATATCAAAATATTGAGAAACCAAGTCTTTAATTTTAACAAATAAACTATTTTTAAAAGCAGTTGGTTTATAAACGAATTTATACTTATTAGCATTAGCTTCTATTTTAGTGCCATCAATAAAACAATCATCATAACACAAATTAAACTTATTCATGATGGTTTTAGTAATCGCAGAGAAAATTGAATCATAATGCTTAACAACTACGTTGTTAAGAAACTTAGAAATCGTAACATATGATGGAGTATTTTGGTCTAAAATATAAATGAATCTTAAATCAAATTTAATACTCTCCTCAATTTTTCTTAAACTACCAGAATGTTTTGAAAAAGCATATACTATAGCAGCGAACAATCTATATGGGTTATATGGTGTTCTGCCTCCAACTCCTTTATCAGTATCATTATTAATCTCATCATATATAATTTGTCCCACTCCTGACTCTTCAAGAATTCTTAGATAATTATCGATTTTTTCCCTTTCCCCCTTCGATAATTCAGCGGTAGGGAATAATTGATCATGAAATAGAGTGAAGTACGGCATAAAAAAACACCTCCAGATACCTAAATTGTATCAAAAAGGTGATAAATGATAGAAAAAAGGCTGCCAGAAACTAATTTAGTTTCTTAACAGCCCCTTCTTTTTATTTATTAATTTTGTCTAATAAACTATTAAGATCTACATCTTTAGAATGATCTACATTAATAATTTTTAAATCATCATTTTTATATCTTGGTAATACATGTACATGGAAATGCATTACAGATTGTCCTGCAACCTCACCACAATTATTGATAATATTAAATCCTTCAGGATTTAGCTTATCATTTAAGATTTTAGCAACTCTTTTCGCTCCTATCATTACATATTGATAAGTTTCATTATCAATATCTAACAAATTATCAAAATGTTTTTTAGGAATTACTAATGTATGACCTACTGTTGCTTGACTAATGTCTAAGATAGCTAATATATTTTCATCCTCATAAACTTTTTTTGATGGAATTGCACCATCTACAATTTTACAAAATACACACATAATTAAATCCTCCTACATCATCATTGCTAAAAGTGCATTTATTACTTCTGAAATTGTTCTTAAATCCAATATTAATAATATTATTGCTGCTCCATATAAGATTAATAATAATAAGAATAATATCATATAATATAATGCGAATAATATATTTAATATTTTAAATCTAGCTTTTAATTTATAATTAAACAATAAGAATGGTATTGCTGCGACAAACATATAGATACATGATCCAAAACCGTATCCTTTGGATGTTGGAATATATAACATTATTATGTAATCAATTAATGATATTAATGTTATTGTTACCGCTATTACAACTGAAAAATCAAATGCTGATCTATTTGAATCTTTATAATCTGAATAATTTATATTTTTCTTTTTATTGAAGAAATTAAATATTTTTTCTCGATATTTTACAAATAATGTCATTACAACAAATAATATTAAAGCTCCATAAGCTTTAAATGATAATGCAGCTCCGATAAATATAGGTAATGATTTATCTGTATAACCATTTTTTGCTATACCATGTAATACCATTGAAACTATTACATATATTACTGGTAATATCGCAAATAATCTAAATTGAATTATATGATTTTTATAATATCCTTTTTTAGGAATATAGTGAATGAAGAAGTAGAATAACGCAGCTAAAAACATGTCGATATAAATGTTGATTGATAAATATACTGATATAATTGATTGAGATGCAGTATCTATAGCTGTATTAATGTAATAAAGTACTAATGGTGAAAAGTCTGCCGACTCTATAATAAAATTTATAAAGAAAGATACTAATGTTCTAAATATTATTAGTTCTAATAAGTAAGCAATAAATGATATGAATCCAAACCATATTACCGTCTTTTTCATATCAGCTTCTTTAGATTCTAATCTTGCAAATAATCCTGTTAATAAGAATACCTGAGCTACCTTACCAATTGCCATTATAGTTTTAATTTGTTTAGCATTCTGAATAAGAGATAATTCTGAAGTAAATGTACTAACAATTGAATCTATACTTCCTGATTCAACAATAGCTGGTAAATCTATTGTTGCGATTAGTGTGAAAACTATAGCAGCTATATAAACCTGAGATAATCCAAATATCAAATAACCTATAATTCTTAATGTAGTTGATGATAGAAAAGGTTTATATGTTTTTATTGTTGGTAAAGCTCGTTCCATATCATCACACTCCTAGCTATTATTTTAACATTTCTTTATGGTTTTAACAATAATTATATTTTAATATAATTAAAAATATGATATGATAAACATAGTGTTTGTGAGGTTTTAATTATGAAGGAATTTATTAAAAAATATTACAAAGATTTATTATTAGTTATAGGCTATACTGGTGTAGCTATGGCAGTTTACATTGTATGGTTTGAATCAATGTGGCATTTATGGTATGTTGATTTGATTACAGCTATTTTAATTTTAGGATTAGGAGCTTTAATTGGATATTTTTATTTAAAAAGTATAATTAATAAGGATTCTAAAGAAAATGTTAAAGAAGAATCTCAAGAAGAAATTAATAAAGAAGCTGAAGAAGTAATTGAGGTTAAAGATGGAGAATAAGGATATAATTAATAATTCAGCTTTGAAATTAGATAATATTTGTAAAATATATAATCGAAATTTTGTTTTATCTAATTTATCTATGAATGTTTATGAAAAAGATATTTATGGTTTAATTGGGGAAAATGGTAGCGGTAAAACTACAATTATTAGAATTATTACTGGATTGATTAAGCCTAATTCAGGATCTTATTCTTTATTTGGAGTTGATTCAAAAGATAGCAGAATATTTGATGTAAGAAAATCTATGGGAGCAATAGTAGAAGCTCCATCTGTTTATCTAAATATGAGTGCCTTAGATAATATGAGACAAATGGGTGTTTTACTTAATATTAAAGATGATGAGAAATTTAAGGAAGTATTAAGAATCGTTGGCTTAAATGATGTTATTGAATCTAAAAAGGTGGCTAATAATTTTTCATTAGGTATGAGACAAAGATTAGGAATAGGTATGAGTCTTTTATCTAATCCTAAATTATTGATTTTAGATGAACCAATGAACGGATTAGATCCAGAAGGAATTGTTAGCTTAAGAAATTTACTTTTAGATTTAAATGAAAGAGGAATTACAATTATAATTTCTTCACATATATTATCTGAATTATCAATGATCGCAACAAGATATGGAATTATATCAAAAGGTCAAATGATAAAAGAAATATCAAATGAAGAAGTAAAAGAAGCTGTAACACCTAAATTAATATTAAAGGTAAATGATATTTCTAAGTCTTATGAATTGTTAAAAAATGATTATCAAATTTTAATTAAAAATGATTCAATTGAAATAAGTGGTAATTATGATTTAAATACAATCATTTCATTGTTACAAAAAGAAAATATTTGTATTACTAATATTAATCAACAAGAAGAAAATATTGAAGATTATTATATGAATTTAATAAAGGGAGGTCATTATAATGCTTAATTTACTTAAAAATGATCTCTTAAGAATTATTAAGGATAAGACTATCATTGTTATTATCGCAATAACTGTTTCTTTAGCTTTTGCTAGACCATTAATTAGCGCTTTACCTGGATTTATATATAATCAGTTAAATCCTGAAAATAAGATAAATGTTAGAGAACAAGCTGCCGCTTTTGATTTATTTTTAGAATCATTTAGTATAAATGGGGCTGTTGGAATATTAGCACCAATATTTTTAATTATATTGATTGCTAAAGATATAAATTTTGGAACAATTAGAAATAAAATTATTTTAGGATATTCTAGAACTAAAATATATTTATCTTATTTATTAACAGCATTTATATCTATGGTTGTTATTATGTTTGGATATGCTATATTAACATTATTATTTTCTTTAGCATTTTTTAATCCATTTGCTAATAATATAGATGTTGGTCAATATATTGGATTTATATTTTTAATGTTATTTGTTTATCTTATTTTATATGCATTTATCATTTCATTTGTTTTATTTACAAGAATATCATTAAAAGGTAATGCTTCAACAATAGCTATTTATATTGTTGTTATATTAACTTTAGAATTATTAGGTGTAACTTGTTTTGCTATTAGTGAATTTTTTATTGATATAAATGGTTTTGTATCATTTAATTTCTTTACATTTATGAGCAAAATTAATCCTATTTATTATATTAATGAAATATCAGCTTTAGATAAATTTTATTTGTCTGATTTATTATGGATGACTATTCCAACTTTAATTTATGCTTCATTAAATATATTTTTTGGGCTTTTAATAATTAATAAAAAAGATATCAAATAATTTAAGGATGTGTTATTTTGAATTATTATATTGGTTTAGATTTAGGAACTTCAGGAGTTAAGGCAGTTATATTCGATAAGTATGGAAATGAAATAAATTCATTTTATAGAGAATATGATATTATTTCAAATAATCCAAATGAGGCTGAAGAAGATCCAAATATTTGGCTTAGTAAAACTTTAGAAATAATAGAAGAAATAAAGAAGCTTGATATAAAAAAAGATATTAAATCAATGGGTATTTCCGGTCAGATGCATGGATTAGTGTTATTAGACGAAAATGATAATGTGTTAAGAAATGCGATTATCTGGTGTGATAATAGAACTAAAAATGAAACTGAATATTTATCTAATACATTAGGTGATGATTATATTATGAATATAACTGGTAATATTCCAGTTTCAGCTTTTACTATTACTAAATTATTATGGGTTAAAAAGAATGAACCTAATATTTATAAGAAAATAAAAAAGGTGTTATTACCAAAAGATTATTTATCTTATATGCTAACTAATACTTTTTATACTGAATATTCTGATGCTTCCGGAATGGGAATATTAGATATTGAAAAGCTAGAATATTCAAAAGAATTATTAGATAAGCTTGATATTGATATAAATTTATTTCCAAAATTAATTAAATCAACTGATATAAGAGGTAATCTTAAAAAAGAATTTGATTTAAATATTAATTTAGTTGGTGGAGCTGGAGATCAAGCAGCAGGTGCGGTTGGGTCTGGTGTTGTCAATTCTGATGAATTATCAATCGTTTTAGGCTCAAGTGGTGTTGTTTATTCGCCTTTAGATAAAATTAAAAAAAATAAAAATGTTCAAATTTTTTCAACATGTGAATATAAAACATATCATATTATGGGAGTGACTAATGGATGTGGAACAAGCTTAAAGTGGTTAAAGCATAATATATTTAAAAAAGATTATGATGAAATGATGGATTTGGCTTCTAATTCAAATGGTGTTGAATCAGGACTATATTATTTACCTTATATAATGGGTGAAAGAACTCCTATATTAGATAATGATGCTAAAGGTATATTCATTGGCTTAAAAAATACTACTAATGATGGTGATATGATTAGAAGTGTTTTAGAAGGAATAGGCTTTTCTATAAAGGACTGTTTTAATTTGATTGATGTAAAAAAGAATTCAGTTAGTATTTCTGGTGGAGGAGCTAAATCAGAATTATTTAGAACGATAATTGCTTCAATGATAAATAAAGAAGTAAAAAGAATTAAATCTGATGAAGCACCATCATTAGGCGCTGCGATATTAGCTATGGTTGGTAACAAAGAATATAAAAATATCAATGCTGCATGCAAGAAGATAATTAAGATAAAGGATGTTACTAAACCAAATAAAAAATTAGTTAAATTATATGATGAAAAATATCATATTTATAAAAAAATATATTTAAGCAATAAAGATTTATTTAAGGAGATTTAATATGGGATATTTTGATTTCAAAGAAATTAAATATGAAGGAAGAAATTCTAAAAATCCATTTAGTTTTAAGGATTATAATAAAGATGAAGTAATCCTAGGAAAGAAAATGGAAGATTATTTAAGATTCGCAGTAAGCTGGTGGCATACTTTAACAGCTTTAGGAACAGATCCATTTGGTGGACCATCTATGGAAAGAAGCTGGATTACAGATGATCCTATTGAAACAGCTAAAAGAAAGATTGATGCTGGTATTGAATTTATGCAAAAGCTTGGCATTAAATATTTCTGTTTCCATGATAGAGATTTAGTTGAAGAAGGTAAAACATTAGCTGAAACAAATGAAAGATTAGATATAGTTTCTGATTATTTAGCATCAAAATTAAAAGGTACTGATATTAAGTGCTTATGGGGTACTGCAAATTTATTTGGTAATAAAAGATTTGTCCATGGTGCTTCAACATCATGTAACGCAGATGTTTTTGCTTATTCATGCGCACAAGTAAAAAAGGCTATCGAGATAACTAAAAAGCTTGGTGGAGAAAATTATGTATTCTGGGGTGGAAGAGAAGGATATGAAACTCTTTTAAATACAGATACTGAAAAAGAATTAAATCATTTTGCTTATTTTTTAAAGATGGCAAAGGATTATGCTAATAAGATTGGATTTAAGGGACAATTCTTAATTGAACCAAAACCAAAAGAACCAACAAAACATCAATATGATTTTGATACTCAAACTGTTTTATCTTTCTTAAGAAAATATAATTTAGAAAAAGATTTTAAGATGAATATTGAAGCTAACCACGCAACACTTGCTGGTCATACATTTAATCATGAATTAAATATGGCTAGAATCAATGGAGTTTTAGGTTCAATTGATGCTAACCAAGGCGATATGTTATTAGGATGGGATACTGATCAATTCCCTACCAATATTTATGATGCTACGTTAGCTATGTATGAGGTTATCAAAAATGGTGGATTACATAGTGGTGGCTTAAATTTTGATGCGAAGGTTAGAAGAGCATCATTTGAAGCAGATGATTTAGCTTTAGCTTATATTGCAGGTATGGATACATTTGCTAAAGGTTTAAGAATAGCTTCAAAATTATATGAAGATAAAGTATTAGAAAACTTTATTAAGGAAAGATATTCTTCATATGATTCTGGAATTGGTAAATCAATTGATGATAAGAAAACATCATTTGAAGAATTAGAAAAATATGCTTTAGCTCATGATAATATTGTTAATACTTCAGGTAGACAAGAAATGCTAGAGGCAATATTAAACCAATATATTTATAACAATTAATTAATAAGAGGTGATAGAATGCTTAAGAATAATTATCATACACATATGAAATATTGTAATCATGCAGTTGGTGAAGTTGAAGATTATGTTAAAACTGCATATGAATTAGGCTATCTATCATTAGGTATGTCTGATCATGCACCTATTCCTTTAAATTCAATGACTAAAGAGGAATGGGATCATAATTATTGTGGTCAAAATATGACTATGGATACTTTTAATATTTATTTAAAGGATATTGAAAGCGCTCAAAAAAAATATCCTAATATTAAGGTATATAAGGCTCTTGAATCAGAATATTTAAGAGGCTATGATTCTTGGTATAAGAATCTTAGAGATAAATTAGATTATATGATTTTAGGTATTCATTTCTTTAAAGATAATATTGGTAAGGTATTAGATACATATGAGGATTTAAATTATAATAATTTAGATTATTATTATCAAAATATGGAAGAAGCAGTTAAAACAGGATTATATGATTATCTAGCTCATCCTGATTTATTTTATTTCGATTATAAAGATAAAAATGGTAATCATACATTTGATGATAAATGTATAGAAATCACTCATAAAATATGTAAGCTTGCTTTAAAATACGATTTACCACTTGAAATAAATTGTAATGGATTACATTTTTCTTCTGATAAAGAAAACATTAAAAATTTTAGATATCCAGTTTATGATTTTTGGAATATCGCAAAAGATTATAAGGGCTTAAAAATCATTTTAGGTGTAGATGCTCATAATCCTAATTTATTAGGTGGAGAATGGATACTTAAAGCAAAAGAATTTTGTAAAGAATTAAATATAAAATACTTAGAAAAATTAGATTTTTAAGGAGTATGTTATATGAAATGTTTGATAAAAGATATTTTATCTGATGGCTATGTTTATGGAGATGTTTTAAAATTTAGCGGTACTGAAACTAACGAAAAAACATTATCTACTGTAGAAGAAATTGAGCTATTAGATAAGGCAATCAATAAAACTCATAATGAAATATTAAAGCTTAAGAATAAAAATCCTGATTTAGAAGAATATCTAATTACAGAGGATTTAATCGCGACTGATCCTAATTTAAGAAAAAGAACAGTTGAATTAATAAGTATTGGTCATTCAGCTAAATTTGCTTTAAAAAATGTTATGGAAGGCTACATGAATGATTTATTAAAATCTACATCTTATTATCTAAGAGAAAGAGTTCAAGATGTTAAGGATGTAATGGATAGAATATTAAAGAATTTCTGTGATGATGTTGATTTAATTAATACTGGTAAATATATATTATATTTAACTGAATTATATCCTTCATTATTAATTCAACATAAGGACAATATTTTAGGTGTAATTACTAATAAGGGTGGATATACTGCTCATTCATCTATTATCGCTAGAAGCTTTGATATTCCAGTTGTTATTATTGATGAAGAAAATTTAGATATTAAATCAGCTTTAATTGACACAAGAAAAAAATATATTATTGTTAATCCTGATGAAGAAGAATTAAAAAAATATAGTGTCGCTGATATATTAAGAAATAAATTTGATAAAAAAGCTATACCTCATGATGATTATTTATTCTTAGCTAATATAAGCTCTAATTTTGATTTACAAAAGGTTTGTGATTATGGATTTGATGGTGTAGGTTTATATAGAACTGAAATGATTTTTATGAATTCTGATAGACCTTATACATTCTTAGAACAATATCAAATTTATAATGAAGCTGTAGATGCTTTAGGTGAAAATAGATTTATCTGTTTTAGAACATTTGATGTTGGTGATGATAAAAAGATTTCATATTTAAATACAAAGAAAAAAGGAATTGATAATTATATTAGAAATCCTGAAATTTTTGAAACTCAAATTAGCGCTATTATGAAGGCTAATAAATATAAAAATGTCAGATTGATGTTTCCGATGATTACATCTAATTCTGAATTTGAATATTTAAGAGATTGGGTTTTAAGAGTTGCTAAAAAGAATGGATATAATATCCCATTAATAGGTATGATGCTTGAAACAAAAAGTGCATTAATGAATATTGAATCATTTGTTAAAGCTGATTTTATTTCAATTGGTACAAATGATTTAACAAAAGAGCTATATGATATTAATAGAGATATGTCTATTTCTGAAATAGATAAATATTTATCTAAATTATTAATTGATATTAAATCTGTAGTTGATTTTTGTAATAAAATGAATATTTGTTTATCTGTTTGTGGGGAATTAGCTTCTATTAAGGATGTTGCAGTAAAGTTTTATGAAATAGGTATTAAAAATTTATCTGTTTCTCCATCTTTAATAAGAACATTGAATATAAGTTATGAGGAATTTAAAAATAACAAATAATATTTGTTTTTTTATAAGAGTTTTAGTATAATGATAAAGGTTGAAAAAGATATGGAGATGGTTTTATGTCAGCTTTAGTAGTAGTAGGAAGCCAATGGGGCGACGAAGGAAAAGGAAAAATAACTGATTATTTAGCACAAGAATCAGATGTTGTTGTAAGAAGTCAAGGCGGTAATAACGCAGGTCATACAATAACTTTTGGTGGTGAAAAATTCGCTTTAAGAAGTATACCTTCAGGTATTTTTAATCCTAAAATTAAGAATGTTATGGCAAATGGTATGGTTATTAATCCAAAACAAATGCTAGAAGAATTACACGGATTGGAAGAAAGAGGAATTAAAGATTATCAATTATTTGTATCAAATCGTGCTCATATAGTATTACCTTATCATGAGCTTTTAGATGGTGCTTATGAACAATTTAAGGGTGATAAGAAGATTGGTACTACTAAGCGTGGTATAGGACCAGCTTATGCAGATAAAGCAAATAGAATTGGTATTAGAATCGCTGATTTAATTGATCCAGAGGCATTTAAGAATGCATTAAAGGCTACATTAACTATAAAGAATATGGAGCTTAAAATGCTAGGTATGGATCCTCTTGATTTTGATACTATTTATAAAGAATATGTTGAATATGGTAAAAAGATTAAACCATTTGTTTGTGATACATCATTATTATTAGAAGAAGAAATTGAAAAGGGCTCTAAAATTTTATTTGAAGGTGCTCAAGGTGTTATGCTATGCCTTGATCATGGTACATATCCTTATGTTACTTCATCATCTCCAACTGGAGCTTCAGTTCCTCTAAATAGTGGTATCGCACCAAGATATATCAATAATGTATTAGGTATTTGTAAGGCTTATACAACAAGAGTTGGTGAAGGTCCATTCCCAACTGAAATTGATGGTGAGCTTGCTACATACATCAGAGAACGTGGTCATGAATATGGAACTGTAACTAAGCGTCCAAGAAGAGTTGGTTGGTTAGACTGTGTTGCGTTAAATTATGCTAGAAGAGTATCTGGTATTAATTATTTATCATTAATGTTATTTGATGTATTATCTGGTTTAAAAGAAATCAAGATTTGTTATGAATATAAGCTAGATGGTAAAACAATCAAGACTATGCCTGCAACACTTGAGGAATTACAGAGAGTTGAGCCTCAATATATTACAATGCCAGGCTGGGATGAGGATATAACTAAGGTTACTTCATTTGATGAATTACCAGTTAATGCTCAAAACTATATTAGAAAAATTGAGGAATTAACTAAATCAGAGGTAGTAATTTTCTCTGTTGGTCCAGATAGATTACAAACTATTAGATTAAAAGATTTCTTTAAATAATATGGAAAAACTAATTGTTTCTGCGTGCTTACTTGGTAAAAATTGTAAGTATAATGGTAAAAATAATTATGTAGATAAAATTGAATTATTGAAGGATAAATTTGAAATAATTCCAATTTGTCCTGAGGTATTTGGTGGCTTAGGTATACCTAGATTAAAAAGTGAAATTAATAAAGATATTGTTATTAATGAAAAAGGATTAGATGTTACTAAATATTTTATTTTAGGAGCTAATAAAGCATTGGAGCTTGCTAAAGATTCTAAATATGCTTTATTAAAGGATGGTTCACCATCATGTGGGTCTAGTATGATTTATGATGGTACATTCACAAAAACTAAAATTAATGGTTTGGGTATAACTGCTAAAATATTTAAAGATAATTCTATTATTATATTTAATGAAAACGAAATAGAAAAGTTGTTAGATGTGATTTTGTAATCACATCTTTTGACTAATTATTTGGAGGTTTCAAATGAAACTAGATTTTGATGATATGTTAAATTATGTAAAATGCGTGCTTGTTGATAACAATGCCTTAAAGCCTAATAATCCATTACATCAATTCCGTTCTAGATATTCTCACATAGAAAGAGTATTAGGATGGTCGAAAAGAATTAGTGTTAATGAAAATTGTAACAAGGATGCTTTATACACTGCTGCGATTTTCCATGATGTTGGTTATGCTAAAGGTAAAGAAGGACATGCTCATTCTTCAAGCTTAATATTTTTAGATTATGCTAATAAGAATAATTTAGATCAAGAATTTAGTTTATTTGTTTCTGATATTATAAGTAAGCATTCTAATAAAGAATTATTAGATGATAAAAATTCACCAATTGAATTAATTTTATTAATGGAAGCTGATCTTTTAGATGAAGAAGGAGCTTTAGGAATTGGTTGGGATTTATTAGCACTTGGTGCTTCAAATATTGAAAGCTATTATGATATGATACCTGGTATTTTAAAGCATGCAGGTCATATATTAAATCAAGATTATATGAAAACTGAACTTGCAAAAAAATATTGGGATTTGAAAAAAGAATTCGTTAAAAATTTTATTAATGAATTAAAAATGGATTTATTTGTGGAGTAATTATGGAGATTAATATAATTGGTGGTGGATTAGCTGGGTGTGAAGCTTGTCACTACTTATCAAAAAAAGGATATAAAATTAATCTATATGAAATGAGACCAAAGGTTGAAACAGGTGCTCATAAGACTGATAAATTTGGTGAATTAGTTTGTTCAAATTCATTAAGAAGTGATTCACTTTCTAATGCTTGTGGTATTTTAAAGCGTGAAATGGAAATGCTTGATTCTATCGTTATTAAGGCCGCTAGAACTACTAAGGTTGAGGCTGGTGGTGCTTTAGCTGTTGATAGAGAAGGGTTTAGTGAATATTTAACAAATTATATTAAATCATTACCAAATGTTACTATTTATAATGAGGAAGTAAAAAAAATTGATGTTAATATTCCAACTATTATCGCGACAGGACCTTTAACAAGTGATTCATTATCAAAAGAAATAAAGAATTTATTTGACGCAGATGATTTTTATTTTTTTGATGCTCAAGCTCCTATTATTTATGCAGATTCAATTGATTATTCAAAGGTATATTTAAAATCAAGATATGATAAGGGAGAACCATCATATTATAATTGTCCAATGACAAAAGAAGAATTTGATAAATTTTATGAAGCTTTAATCACTGCTGAAGGGGTAGAGGTTAAGGATTTTGAATTAAAAGTATTTGAAGGATGTATGCCTGTTGAAATAATGGCAAAAAGAGGACCTCAAACATTAACATTTGGTCCTTGTAAACCCGTAGGCTTAAAAACACCTAATGGTGATAAACCATACGCTGTTATTCAATTAAGACAGGATGATGCTTCTAAAACCTTATATAATATTGTTGGATTTCAAACTCATTTGAAATTTCCAGAACAAAAAAGAGTATTTCAAATGATTCCAGGACTTGAAAATGCTAGGTTTGCTAAATATGGTAGAATGCATAAAAATACTTATATTAACGCACCTAAAATTTTAAATCCAACATATCAAACAAAAAAATATCCTAATTTATTTATTGCTGGTCAATTATCTGGCGTAGAAGGATATGTTGAATCTGCCGCGTCTGGTATATACGCTGCTATAAATATGGATAGATATTTAAAGAATAAAGAATTAATAGTTTTACCTAAAACTACTGTTATGGGCTCTATGAGTATTTATATTACCTCAGCTAGCCAAGATGGCTTTCAGCCAATGAATGCTAACTTTGGTATTATGGAGGATATAAAAGAGCCTCATAAGAAAAAGGATAGAAAAGAATTATATGGTAAAATAGCACTTGAAGAAATGGAAAGAGAGATTGAGTTAATTAATGACTGATAATGAAGCTTTAGATGAATTTTTAAACTACATATCTTCTATAAAATCTTATTCAGATAACACTGTTTTATCATATAAAAATGATATATTAGATTTTGCTAATTTTATTCATACAGAAGGAATGGCAAAAAATCTATTAAGTATTAGAAATTCAAGAATCGCTGAAAATTATTGTATGTTTTTATCTGGAGAAGGTTTATCTACAACTACGATATTAAGACATATTTCTTCATTATCATCATTTTATGAATGGTTATATAAGGAAGATATTGTTAAAGAAAACTATTTTAAAAATATCGAAACTCCTAAAAAGCCAAAAAGAAAGCCTGAAATAATAAAAGAAGATGAAATAAATGAATTGTTTGAGGTATGTGATCTTAATGATAAATTAGGATATCGAAATTATTGTATTTTAGGATGCTTATATGGATGTGGATTAAGAGTATCTGAATTATGCAATATGCAAATATCTGACATTGATTTTAATGATAGATTAATTAGAATTCATGGTAAAGGATCTAAGGATAGAGATGTAGTTATATATGATGATCTAAGAGATTCATTAAAGCATTATATTTCAACTTTTAGAGTTGATTTATTATATATATCTAAGGATTTAGATAATAGATATGTATTTTTAAATAAAAATGGTAAGCAATTAACTAGAGTTGGTGTTAGAAAAATATTAGAACATTTAGTAATGCTTGCAGGAGAGACATATCATATTTCTCCACATATGCTAAGACATTCTTTCGCAACAGCTATGCTTAATCATGGAGCTGATATAAGAACTGTTCAAGAACTATTAGGGCATGAATCTTTATCAACTACTCAAATATATACTGATATTTCAATTGAAACTAAAAGAGCTAGCTATAATTTATCATTTCCTAGAGCTAATAAAATTGATGAAAAAAAGAAAAAATAATTGTATTTAAAATATAATTTTGTTATAATGCTTTTGTTTATAAAGGAGTTGTCTAAAATGAAGAAGAAATTAGGTTTATTATTCTTATCTTTTGGATTAGTTGCACTTGCAGGTTGTTCAGGTGGATCTAAAGAAGACTTAAATGTATTAAGAAGTGATACACCATCTCAAGAATTAATAGATAAATATAAAATTGCTGATTTAACTAATGATAATAAAAAAGTAGTATTCTCTGATGAAAAGAGCCAATATACTGTTTATGCTGCAACAAATACAGAAGGTAGTTTATTTGTTAAGGAAAATGATGTTACTTCATATTTTGAGGATCATCCTGATAAGGTAGATTCATCTACAATTGCACCTATGTATTTTGATTCTTCAGTTAATCAAATTTATTCAAGTGAATCATCTGAAATCTTATCAGCTTTATATAATGAGAATCAAGGTATTTCTAAATTAACTTATGGTATTGATTCATCACTTATTTTAACTGATGCAAATTTCAATAAGACAGTATCATTTAAGGCTGCAACTATAGCTTATAAGGAAGCTAAGAATACAGTTACAGTTCAAGCTTTATATTTACCAACATTTGTTATTAGAAAATTAAATGGTGTTGAAATTTTAAGAAAATATATTTTCGTTCCAGTATATTATGAAGTAATATATAATGGAAAGGTAATCAAATTAGATGAAGAAGATAATAAAAAATATGTATTATCTGATTCTAAGATTTCATCATTCCCTAAATTATCAGTTGTTTTTGATGAACATAATTATATAGTTGGATAATAAAATTAATTCTTAATCTTTATGGTTAAGAATTTTTTTTAAAATAATTGAATAATTTAAATTTTTTTATATGTTTTTACAATAAAATTAATAAATAAAAACTATAATTATAAATATGGCTTGATATTTTAAGCCATTTTTTTATTTTTTGATAAAATCACTAAAAAATCCTTTACCTAAAATATTTATGCTAATTTTACTAAAAAAATCTAATTTGATAACATATGCTAGAAAGGAGGATAAGGCCAATATGTACAATTACTTCATGCTTATTGGTATAGTAACTAGTGATTTTGACTTGCAAGAAACTCAGGAAGGCAAAAAGGTAATGACAATCATTTTATCTTGTTGTAGAGAATTTAAAAATCAAGATGGACAATATATTTATGATAAGTTCAAAATCACTTTATGGGATTTTTTAGCTGAGACTGCTTATGAAACTTGTAAAAAGGGTGCTAAGATTGGAATCAAAGGACGCCTTTTACCAAGATGGACTAAGGATGAGGAGACTGGATTCTTATCTTGTAGTATTGATTTAATCGCAGATAAATTAATTGATTTTACTCAAGAAGATATACGATTAAAGCCTATTTTAGATGAGATAAAAGAAGACTAAAAATATCTCAAAAATAATGAACATGTATGGTTAAAAATCATGCATGTTTTTTTATTAAAAAAATATATAAAAAAATATGTTAAAAATTATTGATAATATTGAAAAAAAGTATATAATAAATTCGTCAAATTAATATTTGATTTATTTTGGGGCGTATGAAACATATGAAACAGTTACAAGCCAATAAACTTATTTTTTTATGAAAGGAATAGAAAAGATATTTATCTTTTCAGTCGGTAAACTGTGGTGGGAAAACCAATTATCGAATTACACAATATCGTTAAATATTATGGCGATAACTGTGTTGTAGATGGAATTAATTTAGACATCTACGAAAATGAGTTTGTAACTCTTTTAGGTCCTTCTGGATGTGGTAAAACAACAACATTAAGAATGATCGGTGGATTTGAGTATCCAACTAGTGGAGAAATAATCGTTAATGGTAAAATTATTAATGATTTACCAGCGTATGCAAGACCAATTAATACGGTATTCCAACGTTATGCATTATTTCCTCATCTAAATGTATTTGACAATGTTGCCTTTGGTTTAGTTAATCGTGGTAGAAAATTCATGATTGATTTTTATGGCGGCAAGCTTCAAGTAAATTATGATGCGTTAGAATACAATGTTAAGATTGGTAAAAAAGATCCTAGCATTATGCAAGATGCTAAGGAGCCATTTGAAGCTTTAAAGGAAATTGAAAACAAACAAAAAGCTTTAAATGAAAAATTAGTTAAGATTACTCATGAAGAAAACGTAGCTAAGGAACAAGCTCTTCAAAACGAAGAGGAATATATTCCAAATGAGTCAAATATGGCTATTAAAGCAGATATCGAAAATGAGCTAAATAGTTTAAAGGAAGAAGCAAAGACAATTAAAATGCCTAAGCCATCTTATTTTGAAGTATCTAAATATTTAAAGGCTCGTGTAAGAGAATCTGTAGAAGCAGCACTAGAGATGGTTAATTTAACTGGATTTGAAGATAGAAAAATCGATAAGATTTCAGGTGGACAAATGCAAAGAGTTGCAATTGCTCGTGCAATCATTTTAAAACCACAAATTCTATTATTAGATGAACCATTATCTGCACTTGACTTAAAGTTAAGACAAAACATGCAATATGAACTTAAGGAAATGCAAAGAAACTTAGGTATAACATTTATATTCGTTACACATGACCAAGAAGAAGCAATGGTTATGAGTGATAGAATAGTTGTTATGAAAGATGGTATTATTCAACAACTTGGTACACCTAAGGATATCTATAATGAACCTATTAATAGATATGTTGCTAACTTCATTGGTGAATCAAATATTATTAACGGTGTTTATATTAAGAAGAATCTTGTTAAATTCTTAGGACAACAATTTAAGGTTGTTGGTTATGAATTTGAAGATGGAGAAAATGTTGATGTAGTAATTAGACCTGAGGACTGGGATGTTGTACCTCTAGATGAGGCTAAGGTTTCTGGTAAGGTTATTTCATCAATATTCAAGGGAGTTCATTTTGAATTAGAAGTAGATATTGAAGGCCAAGAATTCACAGTACATACTTATGAGGATGTAAAGGTTAATGAAATTATTGGTTTATCAATTGACCCATATGAAATTTGTTTGATGAAGGTTGATGGTTCACCTAAGAAATTAGTACCATTAACTGACGAAGATACTAAGAAGGAAGAGAAGATTAAAGCTTCTGAGGTGGAATATGCAGAAGGCGAGTGAAAAGAAACTTGTTCCTCCACATCATACATCTCATCATTTAGATAGACTTGCAAGACCATATTTAATATGGCTATATATCTTCGCTGTATTACCTGCATTAATTATGATATTCATGATGTTTACAGATACAGAAGGTATAAGATTTGATAGTATGAGTGCAACAATAACTAACTTTCAAATTTTAACAGAGAAATCTACAATTATAGCTTTTTTCAATTCTTTAAAATATAGTATTGTAACTACAGTTGTTTGTATATTTTTTGGTTATTTAATTGCTTATTCATTATATAAATCAAAAATCAAAAATAAATATTTGGTATTATTAATTTTAATATTACCTATGTGGACTAATATATTACTTAGAATTAATGCTTTAGCATCAGTATTTAAAGCAAATAATATTTTAACTAGTATATTTGGCATGGAATCAGGATTAGATATTATCGGAACTGATTTAGCAGTATATTTAGGTATGGTATTTACTTATTTACCATTCATGGTTATGCCTATTTATACATCACTAGAAAAGATTGATCCATTATTACATGAAGCTGCACTTGATTTAGGTATGACTAAATTCAAGAAATTCTGGAAAGTTATTGTACCACTTTCAAGCAAAGGTATTATTTCAGGATCAATAATGGTATTATTACCATGCTTATCAGGATTCGCTATTCCTAAGATTTTAGGTGATGGTAATATCTTATTAATTGGTAATATTATTGAACAAAGCTTTATTTCAATGAGCTATAATCAAGGTTCAGTATTAGCTATTGTTGTTTTAATTATCATATTAGGTTCTATCCTAATTATCAACAGAATTGATAAGGAAGGAGAGACTTTAATATAATGGAACAAAACATTCAAAAAATTAAAGAATATAATCCAGCTAATTATGAAAGAGCAACTATGGAAGAATATGGTTACAAAAATCATAAGAAGCTAGAACTTACTTGGAAAATAGTAGAAAAAGTATTATTAGTATTTGCAATATTTATGTTGTATTTTGCAGTATTAATTATTGCAATACAATCATTTAACTCTTCAGATTCAACTACTGAATTTGCAAGCTTTACATTTAAAAATTATATTGATATGTTTCAAAAGAAGAGCTTAAATGATGCTATATTCAACACATTTAAGACAAGTATTATCGCAACAGGTATCGCAACTGTTATTGGAACATTAGTTGGTATTGGTGCTTTCTATTTACCTCCAAAGGTAAAAGCAAGATTATCATTATTAAACAATATCCCTTTACTTAACGCAGATATAGTTACAGGTATTTCAATAATGTTAATATTCTCATTATTATTACCTATCAATAAGCATATATTTGGTTTCTGGACTATTTTAATAGCTCATATTTACTTTATATTACCTTATATTATTTTATCTGTATTACCTAAGATGAAAGAAATTGATCCTAATATGCTTGATGCATCACTTGACTTAGGTATTAGACCATTTAAGTCATTATTAAAGGTTATTATTCCAGCTGTAAAGGGTGGTATATTCTCAGGACTTGTATTAGCATTTACAATTTCATTTGAGGATTTCGTTGTTGGATATTTCACAACTGGTAATGGTTATAATACATTATCTATTTGGATTTATTCATCAATTGGTAGAAAGAGCTTATTCCCAGGTGTTTATGCATTCTCAACTGCATTAACAGTATTATTTATAGTTCTTATTGTAATTTATAATATTGTGAAAGGACGTATTGGTCATGCTAAAAAAGATAAGTAGTCTTTCACTAATGTTATTAGTATTTTTAACACTTACAAGTTGTGGTTCAAGACAAACTTTATTATTCTTAAACTGGGGAGAATATATTGATGAAACATTACTTGATGCCTTTGAGGAGTTATACGACTGTAATGTTGTAATGGATTTAGGTGAATCAAATGAGATTTTCTATTCAAAGGTTAGAGGTGGAACAACTGTATATGATGTAGTATGTCCTTCTGATTATATGGTTGAAAAAATGTATATGAATGATATGCTATCTGAAATTGATTTTAATCAATTACCATCATTTGATGAAGATAATGTTAGAGTTGGTGTTAATAAAATTTATGATGATATGAACACTAATTTAAAAAATATGAAATCAGATTATGTTGATGGAACTATCAATAATTATTTCGTTCCATATTTATGGGGTACATGGGGAATCATGTATACAACATTAAAGGATGGATTAGAAGATGCTGTAACAAAATCAGATAATGAATGGAGTTCATTATTTGATAGAAGTAAGCTTCCTAATGGCACTAAGGTTGCAATGTATGATTCTTATAATCATGATTATTATGCAGCTTGTAGATATTTAGGATATGACCCTCATACTGAATTAGCTGATAGTAAACTAAATGAAATTAGAAATTTAGTTGCTAAAATGAAATATGATGCATGGGGAACTGATAGTATTAAGAAGGATATAGTTGCTGGAAACATTGACTTAGGTTATATGTGGACAGGAGATTTCTTATATTATTATGCTGAATGTGCAGCTGATGTAACAACTAATTGTTATATTAATGGTGATGTTGATTTAGACGGAATGGCTGATATGCTAGATATCTTAACATCTGATGAAAGAATATATGAAGCTAATGGTAATGAATATCAAATTGGATTTGATTTATTTATTCCATCTGATACAGTTGCCTTCTGTGATAATTTAGTTATTACTAAGGATGCATCTAATAAAGATTTAGCTCATAAATTTATTGATTTTATGATTTCTGGTAGTGTAGAAGTAAATGAAGAAGAATTAAATCCAGCATTTACAAATACATATTATGTTGATTATGATGCACCATACATTTCTACTTATACTGAATTAACAGAATTAACTGAAACTGAATTTACCGAAGATTTATTAGAAGATTTTAGTAAATCAGGATATGAAGATTCTACCTTATATTGGTCTATTTATGATTATGTAATTGGTAAATCATTCTTAAAGTATTATGAATTAGATGGAACTAAAGGTAATATTTTAGCAACATTTGACAGAAAATATGTAAATAAAATTAATACTGCATTTAATAATGCAAGAACATAAAAGCGAAGCAATGAAATGATAAAATGTTAGTAGACACAAAAAAAGTGTTTATTAACATTTTTTCTTTTATAATAAATGTATACTTCTCCCTAGGGAGAATCGCGGAGGTGAAATATATGGGAAGACCAAAAGGATCAAAGAGTACAAATACTTATAGAACAGCACAAGAAAAATACGATATTATAAAACCAATTATTGATGGAGAAATATCAGCAACACAACTTGGAATAAATCTAGGAATAAATAGCGGTACACTTATTAAATGGATTCACCTATATCAAGAAGTTGGAATTGAAGCTTTAGAAAATAAGCGTAAACCTGGTAATCCCTTAGCAAAATATTCTAGACGTAAAGAATTATCGTATACTGAACAATTAGAATATGAAAATATGAAATTAAGAATCGAGAATGAACGATTAAAAAAAGGATACACACAGGAGGAGGCGGATCAAGCAAAACAAAAGAAATCAAACAAAAAGAATTCGCAATAATAGAGTTATTAAGTAAAGATTTTAATATTGATTCATTATGTAAAACAATGGGATTATCACGTTCTGGTTATTATAAATGGTTAAAAAGAAAAGGCACTTTAAATAGGTACGAAAATAGTAGAGTACTATTAATTAATATGATAAAAGAATATCATAATAATCATAAATCATGGGGATATAGACATATAGCAGCTGAAATAAGAAAAGATACAGGATGGATATTCTCTGATAATTTGTGTCATAAGTGTTGTAAGGCTTTAAAAATATATTCTAAAGCAAGAAAACTTCCATATAGCAAGCCTGGTGAAGAAAGTATTAAATATCCAAATATGATTTGGAAAGATTGGAATACTACTAGACCATTTGAAAAGATAGTTACAGATACAACTATATTCTATAATCATAATAAACAATATGATTTAACTTTATATATTGATGTTTTCAATAATGAAATAGTGGCATACGATTTAGCTGACAGTAAGCATGGTGCAAATCCGGCAAATCATATTAGAGCACTAAAAAAGTTACTAAAAGTCAAAATAAAAAGAGGGTATAAAGACCTTGAAACGATTGTCCATTCTGATCAAGGTGTCATATACTCCTCAATGGTATTCGCCAATACCCATAAGGATTATAACATTAAACGTTCTATGAGTCGAGCAGGAACTCCAACTGATAATCCAATTATTGAAGCTTTAAATGGTTGGATTAAGGAGGAAATGGCTGTCGATTTTGACTTGTATAAAACTGACGATGTTCATAAAACTGTTAAAGATTATGTCTACTACTATAATAACAAAAGATTAGCTTATTCATTACAATATAAAAGCCCTGTCCAATACAGAACAGAGCTCTCATTCAATTAAATACTTTTTTAATGTCTACGAACTATTGACTAGTTCAGCAATTCGCTTTTTCTTTATTTTATAAAAATAATTCTTGCATATAGAGTTTTAATTTGATATAATCTCAACGGAAGTAATCTTTAAGTCTGGAGGGAAACAAAAATGCGTGACTTAGTTAAATTAGTTTGTTCTGATTGCAAGAACGAAAACTATTATACAGACAAGAACAAGAAGACAACTCCTGAAAGAATGGAGATTAAGAAATATTGTCCTTTTTGCCGTAAGCATACTGTACATAAAGAAAAGAAGTAATCATAGAATACTTAAGCCAGTTATGGCTTTTTTTCTTTTTTTGGGTATAATTAAAATGGTGAATGTAAGTGAGTATTAATAAAATATATCATAATTTTGAAACTATATACCATAAATATAATTTAAATATAATCGCATCGATTATTGGAAATTTGCTTATGGCTATATTAAATTTAATTCTAATTATAAATGGAGGCTCATTATTTTTAATAGGAGCTATTTTATTCTATTTATTTATGAGTATCTTAAGAGGAACCTCTTTTATATTTTACAAAAAAGATAAATCTATAAGAAAAATCGGTTTTGTTTATGCTATCTCATCAACATTTATATATTTATTAATACCATCACTTCTTGCATATGTATTATCAGAAAAAGAATATCAACCTTTTTTTATTGATTGGTTTATTTATGCTTATGCATTATATGCTACATTAAAAATGGTATTTGCATTTGTACATATTAAAAAAACATTTGTTGAAAAAGATATTTATTTAATAGATATAAAAGTAAGTAATTTAGTATTAGCTTTTTATACAATATTTTTATTAGCGTTTAATTTAATAAATGCTTATGGTAGTATGGATAATGAAATGTTTGGTATTATGATTTTTATAAATGTGTTAGTTATTATTTCAGCTATCATAGCATTGATAATTATGTATAGAATATTGAAATGGGGTAAGAATAATGATTGAATCTTATACAACAGGTTCTTTTTTTACGAATAGTTATATTGTTTCAAATGATAAAAAAGAATGTGTAATAATAGATCCAGGTCTAAATTATAAAAAGGCCGCTGAATATATTAAGGCTAATTATATTCCTAAAGCAATATTATTAACTCATGGTCATTTAGATCATATAGATGGATTAATGTATTTTTTAGATTTACCTATTTATATTCACAAACTAGATTTAGATATGCTATCTGATGCTGAAACAAGCTTATATGATATGATTGATAGAGTCGCTCCATTTGATCCAAATAATTTAGATATAAGACTTATTCATGATAAGGATAAATTAAATTTGATTGGTTATGAATTTAATGTATTACATACACCTGGTCATACGAATGGTAGTTGTTGCTTCCAATTTGAAAAGAATGTGTTTTCTGGCGACACTTTATTTTATATGTCTTGTGGTAGAACTGACTTTCCAACAGGTAGTTTTGAGAAAATGGAAAAATCATTAGAAAAAATAATGAATACTTATCCAGATGATTATAAAGTATTCCCTGGACATAATGAGATGACTACTATAGGTTTTGAAAGAAAAAATAACCCGTTTTTAAAATAAAATTCGGCAAATTTATAAATTTATAAATTTTATTCAAAAATAACTTTATTTATTTTATAGAAAGTGCTAGAATATTCGTATATTATTTAGAAAAGAGTGATATTAATGAAAAGATTAATTTTACCTGAAAACTATGAATCTAAGCTTAGCTTACTTGAAACAGAAATAGCTATTAAGTTTGTTAAGGATACATTTGAAAAAGATTTAGCTAATAAGCTTCATTTAGTAAGAGTTTCAGCTCCTTTATTTGTATTCCCTAAGAGTGGTTTAAATGATAATTTAAATGGTTATGAGAGAAGAGTAAGTTTTGATATAAAAAATATTTCTGATGAGGTTGAGATTGTTCAATCTTTAGCTAAATGGAAAAGAAATGCTTTAAAAAGATATGGCTTTGTTAATCATACAGGCTTATATACAGATATGAATGCGATTAGACGTGATGAAGATTTAGATACTATGCATTCAGCTTATGTAGATCAATGGGACTGGGAAAAGATTATTTCAAGAGAAGATAGAACTATTGATTATTTAAAAAATACAGTTAAAGATATTTATGAAGTTATTAAGGAATTAGAAAATAAGGTAGTTTTAAAATTCCCTAAGCTATATGTAGAATTACCTAAGGATATTTATTTCATTACTTCTGAAGAATTATTACAAAAATATCCTGATAAGACTTCTCAAGAAAGAGAATATTTAATTACTAAAGAGAAAAAAGCTGTATTCATTATGAATATTGGTAATAAATTATCTAATGGTGAGCCTCATGATGGTAGAGCCGCTGATTATGATGATTGGTCTTTAAATGGTGATATTTTACTTTATTATGATGTTTTAGATATAGCATTTGAAATTTCATCAATGGGAATTAGAGTTGATGAGAAGTCAATCGTTTCTCAAATTAAAGAACATCATGAAGAAGAAAAGCTTAACAATCCATATGTTCAAGATGTAATCAATTCAAGATTACCACTAACAATTGGTGGAGGAATTGGTCAATCTAGATTATGTATGTTTATGTTAAGAAAAGCCCATGTTGGTGAGGTTCAAGCTTCAGTTTGGACTGATGAAGATATCAAAATATTAAAGGAACATAATATTACACTATTATAAAAATAAACTAAGTTACTGCTTAGTTTTTTCTTTTTCTCAAAAATCTTATAATATTGAAATATTATAAATAGTTTGTTATAATAAGTTGTATTTGTTTTAAAGGAGATTATTTTATGAAAATTGGTCTATTCGGATATGGAGTAATTGGTAGAGGAGTATATACTTTAGTTGGTGAATTATCAAAAAATTATGATGTTGAAGTAACTAAGGTTTTTGACCTTCCTATTAAAAAAGAATTATTAGGAGATAAGCTAGTAACTGAAATTGATGAGATTATTAATGATAAGGATATTAAGGCTGTAGTAGAAGTATTAGGCGGACATGATTTACCTTATGAAGTTATAACAAGATCTTTAAAAAGTGGTAAAAGTGTAATTACTGCTAATAAAGAAGTTGTATCAAATCACTTAGAAGAATTCATTAATTTAGCTCATGAGAATAATGTATCATTCTGCTTTGAAGCCTCTGCAGGTGGTGGTATTCCTGTTATTAGACCTTTAATTGATAATATAAAAGTAAATGATGTTAATAACATTTATGGTATTTTAAATGGAACAACAAATTATATTTTAACAAGAATGGATGAAGATGATTTATCATTTGATGATGCTTTACAACAAGCAAAAATAAATGGTTTCGCTGAAGCTAATCCTACTGCTGATTTAGAAGGATTAGATATTGTAAGAAAGATTAATATTTTATCTTCTTTAGCATTCAAGGGTAATATTAAAAATGATGATATTTATCATTATGGTATAACTGGTATTAATAAAGAAATCTTAAACAATATTAAATCTGAAGGATATGTTTTAAAATATGTTGCTTCAAGCTTAAGAGTTAATGATGATTGTGTTATTAGAGTAGAACCAACTATGGTTAAGCCTAATCATCCATTCGCAGCTATTAAGAATGAATTTAATGCAGTATTATTTACTGGTTCAACTAATGGAGATTTAATGTTCTATGGTAAGGGTGCTGGTTCTATACCTACAGCAACTGCGATTGTTTCTGATTTAGTTTCTATTTTAGAAAATAGAGCATATATTGATTACAAGAATGAAAGAAAGCTAGTTGTTAATAAGAATATAAGCAACAAATATATGTATTATGTTGTTGATGAAAATAACAATGGTAAATTCATTGAAAATGTTAGTGATGATGATTTATTAAAATCAAAATTTTACGCAAGAGTTTTATAATATATGGAAATTAAAGTTGATGATTATAAAGATTTAGTAAAAGATAATATATGGTCTTTTGCAATTAATGAGGCTATCAAAAATATGAAGGATAATGATACTTTAGTATTTTCTGATAATAAGACATATTTGTCTGGGACAATCTTTTTAAAATCAAATATTAATATTTATTTAGGTAATAATACTTTATTAAAAGCTTGTGATGATATATCTAAATTTAATTTATTAAATGATAATATAAAAAAACTTGATCATAATACATTTATTAATTGTGATTATGATGGTAAGCCTAAATTGTATTTTATTTATGGCGTTGATTTAGAAAATATCAATATTGATGGTAACGGTATTATCGATGGTAATGAGAAGATATTTTATGGTCAAATAGAAGAAAATTTTATTGAAGGTTCATTTTATCCTAGAATGCCATTAATATTTTTAGAAAATGTTAAGAACTTTAAAATTACAAATATAACATTACAAAATAGTGCCTTTTGGACTGTTCATTTAGTAGGTTGTCAATTTGGTTTAATATCAAAGCTTAAGATACTAAATAATTTAAAAATGCTAAACGCTGATGGTATAGATCCTGATCATTCACATGATATAATAATAAAAGATTGTTATATAAGATCAGCTGATGATTGTGTAGTATTAAAAGGAACTAAGGCTAATACTAAATATGGAGATACATATAATATTGATGTATCAAATTGTATTTTAGAATCTACATCAGCTGCCTTAAAAATTGGAACTGAAACATTCAATGATTTTTATAATATTAATTTTAAAAATATTGAAATAACATGGGCTAATAGAGGTATATCTATTCAACATAGAGATAGTGGTAATATTCATGATATAAATTTTGATAATATCAATATTCATTCTCATTTGGTTGATCCTAAAGCCTTTTGGGGTAAAGGAGAAGTAATTGCGATTACATCAATTAAAAGAGAAAATGATTTAGAATTAGGAACTATCAAAGATATTAATTTCAATAATATAAAAGCTATTGGTGAACATGGCGTATTTATATATGGTACAGATAATATAGAAAATATTAGTTTCAATAATACTCAAATTAAATTAGATAGATTTACTAATTATAATTGTAATCTATTTGATTTAAGACCAGGTGTAGTTGGTTTAATTGATGGGAAAGCTATAGATTATTATATATTTGGTGCTAAGAACATAAAACATTGATGTGAGGGTGATTCTTATGAATATGCAAGAAAAGGTAAAATTAGATAATTATTTTAAATCATTGAATTTAGAAGAAGATATAATAATTGATCCAACTACTAAGACAATTAATAAAACACAAATGATTTCTTATGCTAATTATTTGATTAAAAATAATACATCATTTACTCTTGCGATTATCAATATTGATAATTTTAATGATATTGATGATAAATATGGATATTTAATTGGTGATAAAATATTATATTTAGTTGCTGAACAAATATCAGATGTTTTACCTAAGGATGGATATATAGGTAAAATTGGTGGAGATGAATTCTTAGTTATTATTGAAAATGTTAATAATTATGATTCTGAGTACCAAATTTATAAAACTATAATTGAAACTATTAGAAAGCCTCTTCTGATAGATGGAGTTGAAAACTTTAGTGTTACTGCAACTATCGGTGCTTCATGCTTCCCTAAGGATGGAAACGGATATGAAGAATTATTCTTAAAGGCTGATAAAGCACTTTATAGAGGTAAAACAAAAGGTAGAAACTGCTATATTGTTTATGTTGATGCAAAGCATTCTAACTTAAGCTATCAAACAAATGTTTCTTTAGCTAGAAGAATGGCAAGGCTTAAATCTATTTTTAGTAATAAGAATGATAAATATTTAAATATATATAATTCAATCGCTGAAATATCTAAGATTATGGGTATTGATGGTGGTATGATTTATGAATTTAATGATCAATCATTATCATATGTTAAAGATAATAAATTTAGAGTAACAAAGCCTTCTCAAGAAGTATTTGAAGAAAACTTTAAAGAAGATTTTATTATTGTTAATGATGCTTCTAAATTAGATTCAAAATCTAGATTAAGATTCTATATTAGAGAAAATAATTTAAAGAGCATGATAATTTTAAGAATTAAATGGCAAGATACTGATTTTGGTTATTTAGTTTTATTCAATGAGCAAATTAGAATATGGCAAGAAAATGAATTAGCTTTAGGATGCTGTTTGGCTGATTTAATTAGTTTTGTTTTATATATGAAGTAGGATTAATTTCCTACTTTTTTATTATTGACAATATACCCCCTCTGGGTATATACTCTAGTCGAGGTGAAGAGCATGAGTTGTCCTAATTGTAAAGTTAAAGAAAGAACAGAAGAAGAAAAGAAGAACTTAATAAATAGAATGAATAGAATAATAGGTTCATTAAATGGAATAAAGGATATGATTAATAATGATAGATATTGTGATGATATATTAATTCAATTATCCGCAGTAGATAAATCTATAAAATCATTAGCGAATATCATTTTAGATAATCATATGCATACATGCTTAATTGAACATATAGAAAATAAAGATTATGAAATAGTAGACGAAATAGTTGATTTATTTAAGAGGTTTCAATAATGAAAGAAAGATTTGATGTTAAGGGTATGACGTGTGCAGCATGTCAGGCTCATGTTGAAAAGGCAACAAAATCTGTTAATGGTGTTATAGAATGTAATGTTAATTTATTAAATAATAATATGGATGTTACATATGATGAGACTATTTGTAAAAAAGAAGATATATTTAAAGCAGTTAAAAATGCTGGATATGAAGTAATAACAAAAGAAAAAAAGAATGATGTTAAAAATGATAATCATTCTTTAAGAAATTTAATTATTTCTTTTATATTACTAATAATATTAATGTATTTTTCAATGGGTCATATGATGTGGGGATTCTGGGCTCCTTCATTTTTAGATATGCATGAAAATCCTGTTGGCTTTGCGCTAATTCAATTTTTATTAGTATTACCAATTTGCTTTATTTATAGAAGATATTTTATTAGTGGATTTAAAATGCTATTTAAGGGAAACCCTAATATGGATTCTTTAATAGCTTTAGGAGCTAGTGCCTCAATAATATATGGTATTGTTGCGTTATTTATAATTTCATATGGTGTTTCAACTAATAATCATGAATTAGTTATGACATATCATGATAATTTATATTATGAATCAGCTGGTATGATTTTAACTTTAGTTTCTTTAGGTAAATATTTTGAAGAATTATCAAAAAGAAAAACAACAAAAGAACTAGATAATTTAATTAGTTTAGCACCTAAAAAAGGTAAAATATTAGTTGATGGGAATGAATTAGAAATAGATGTTAAAGATATTAAAGTTGATGATATCTTAATTATAAGAACTGGAGATCAGGTTCCTGTTGATGGTGTTGTCATTGAAGGTAACTGTTCTATTGATGAGGCTAATATAACTGGTGAATCTATTCCTAAATATAAAGATATAAATGATTTTTGTTATTCTTCAACAACTCTCACTAGTGGCTTTATTAAAATGAAGGCTACTAAGGTTGGTGATGATACTTCAATTAATACAATTATTCATTTAGTAGAAGAAGCTTCTAATTCTAAAGCTCCTATTTCTAAATTAGCAGATAAAATATCAAAATATTTTGTTCCTATAATCATATTAATATCTTTATTAACATTTGCAGTTAATATGATTGTTAGTAGAGATTTTGAATTATCATTAAGATTTGCAATAACTGTTTTAGTAATTGCATGTCCTTGTGCCTTAGGTCTTGCAACACCTGTAGCGATTATGGTTGGAACAGGTAAAGGCGCTTCACTTGGCTTAATTATTAAAAATGCAGAAATATTAGAAAATAGTGGTAAGATAAAAACTATTATTTTTGACAAGACAGGTACACTTACTATGGGAAAGCCTATAGTTACAGATTATGATATTGATCCTAATTTAAAAGATATTATTTATTCTATTGAATATAAATCTTCACATCCACTTGCAAAATCAATTTGTGAATATTTAAATGGTACAATTTTAATTGATGATGTTAAAGTAGAAAATATCGATGGTAGAGGATTAAAGGCTACATATAAAAATGATTTATATTATATTGGTAATGATAAATTATTTGATGATTTAAAAATTAATAATCCTATCAAAGATAAAATAATTGAATTATCTAACGAAGGTAAAACAACATTAGTATTTATTAAAAATAATGAATATTGTGGTTATATTTCTTTGAAGGATTTACCAAAAGAAAATTCAAAAGAATTAATAAATGAATTAAACAATTTAAATATAAATACTGTTATGCTTACTGGAGATAATAAATTATGTGCTGAAAGTATAGCTAAAGATTTAAATATAAAAGAAGTAATAAGTGATGTTTTACCAATTGATAAGGGTAATGTTATAAATGATTATAAAAATAAAAATGATGGATTAGTTGCGATGGTTGGTGATGGTGTTAATGACGCTATTGCATTAGCTAATAGTGATATTGCTATATCAGTTCAAAATGGCTCAGATATAGCTAGAGATACATCTGATATTGTATTAATTCATAATGATATTTTTGATATCTATAATGTTGTTAAATTATCAAGAAGAACTATTAATACTATTAAAATATGTTTATTTTGGGCTTTCTTTTATAATGCAATATGTGTAATACTTGCAACAGGTATATTCTATTATTTAAATAATGATTTTAAGATTAACCCGATGATAGGTTCAATTGCTATGAGTATATCAAGTGTATCAGTTGTATTAACTGCACTAACAATTAATTTGTTTAAACCATATAATAAAAATATTGTGATTAAGGAGGATAAAATGGAAGTAGTTATTAATGTTAATGGTATGATGTGTGAACATTGTGTAAAACATGTAGAAGAAGCTTGCTTAAAAGCTAATAATGTTAAAAGTGCTAAGGCTAATCTAAAGAAGAAAAATGTAGTTATCGAATACGATAATGAAATAAATTTAGATGAAGTAAAAGCTAATATCATTAATGCTGGATATGAAGTAAAATGAGTCATTTTATAGTGACTCTTTTTCTTTTTTTAGATTTTTTAAAGTTTTTTCAATATTAAATACAAAAAATAAAAGATATATGATATAATCATATAAAGTTTTAAGGAGATTATTTATATGAAAATTTCAATTGGTTGTGATCATAGTGCATTAGATTTAAAGAATGCATTAATTGATTATTTAAAGGCTCAGGGTCATGAGGTATTTGATAAAGGTACTTATACAAAGGATTCTTGTGATTATACTGATTATGGCTATATGGTAGCTAAGGATATTAAAGATAAAAAGGTTGATAGAGGTATCGTTATTTGCTATACAGGTATTGGTATGTCTATGATAGCAAATAAGGTAAAGGGAGTTAGATGTGCTTTAGTTGGTTCTAAGGACGCTGCAGAATTAACAAGAGCTCATAATGATTCTAACTGTTTAGCTTTATCTGCTAAATATACAGGAATTCCTCTAGCAAAAGAAATCGTAGATGTATGGTTAAATACAGAATTTTCTTTTAATGAACGTCATCAAAGAAGAATTGATAAAATTGCTAAATATGAGGAGGAGTTTTAATGTCAGTAACAATTTTAAATCATTCACTTATTAAGCATAAGCTTACAAACATTCGTAAGAAGGAGACAAAAACAAAAGATTTTTATCAACATGTACAAGAGATTGCTGGTTTAATGGCTTATGAAATTTCTAGAGATTTCCCATTAAAGAAAGTTGAAATTGAAACACCTATGTGTAAATCAATTCAATATGAAGTTGCTCAAGATGTAGTTATTGTTCCAATCCTTCGTGCTGGATTAGGTATGACAGAAGGTATTAGATCAATGATTCCTACAGCTAAGGTTGGTTTTATAGGTTTATATAGGGACGAGGAAACTTTAGAACCACATGAATATTATGCAAAATTCCCTTCAACTATTACATCTTCAATTGTATTAGTTGTTGATCCAATGCTTGCAACAGGTGGTAGTGCAGTTGCTGCTATAGATATGTTAAAGAAGCGTGGTGCCAAGGATATTAGATATGTTGGTTTAGTTGGAGCTCCTGAAGGAGTTAAGCTATTATCTAATGCTCATCCAGATGTAGACATTTATTTAGCAGCACTTGATGATAAGTTAAATGAAGATGGTTACATTGTTCCTGGACTTGGTGACTGTGGAGATCGTTTGTTTGGTACAAAATAATGAAAATTAAAAAGTATAGTAGAATCTATGCTTTAGCTACTCAAGGGATATTTTCTATGCTTGTTTATGCTGGCATAGGTTATCTTATTGGATACTTAATTAATAAGTCTATTTTGTTATCAGTTATATTAGCCATCGTTGGTGTACTTTTAGGACTGATAACTTTTATTTGGTATTTATTATATTTAAGTAAACAGGATGAAAAAGAGAAAAAGGAAGAAATAAAAGATGAAAATTCTGAGTAGATTTTTTATTCCTATTAATCTTTTGATTTCATTAATTGTTACAACAGTTTTATATTTTCTAAATATAGAATTTATATATTTTTTATTAGGAACTATTTTAGCTTTAATTACACATGCTTTAATGGTTTTACAAAATGATAGCTTTTATCAAATTGTTAAAACTGAAGTTGGAAGATCTACAATACACCCTAAGAAAAGTGCAATTTTGTGGTATCTTTTAAGAGTTGTTATCATTATTGGCTATTTAGTATTGATGATATTTGCATCAGATTTTATGCATAGTGATAATAGATTAGTTATAACAATTACTTTTATTTCAGGATATTTAATTGTTAAATTATTATTTATCTTAACTCTATTTAAAAGGGCGTGATATATGTATGTTATTAGCTGATGTTGCCCATTATTTAGATCCATCTAAGTCATCTATTGCGGCTACTATTTGGATCGTTGTAGGAGTTAGCATATTCTTATTTATTTTATTCTTATTTATAAGAAGAGTTGATCCTATGAAAAAAACACCTTTGTGGTTGATTCCATTTATGTGGTTAGTTGATATGATGAATGGGTATATTAAAGTAAACATTGGCAAAAGGTGGAAAGCATACTCACCATGGTTTTTAACACTTATAATTTTTATATTCTTTGCTAATATATCGAGTGTATATTTATTTACTAATCCAACAGGATATGTTGTTGTAACATTTGCTTTAGCAATGTGTACATTCTTTGTTATTCAAGCGTCAGGTATTATATCTAATGGTTTCTTAGGATATTTGAAAGGATTCTTAGATCCTACACCTGTAATGCTTCCGATGAATATTTTAAGTGAATTCACATTACCAATATCTTTATCATTACGTTTATTTGGTAATGTAATAAGTGGTGCATGTATTTCAATATTGATTAAAAATTTATTGGGTTGGTTTGCTGTTCCAGTAATGCCATTTATTAATTTGTTATTTGATATAGCGTTTAGTTTAATTCAAGTAGCAGTATTTGTAATCTTGTCAGTAATCTTTACTTCTATGAAGATAAAAGATGAAGAAAAAATATATAGTTAATTAAAGGAGAAAGAAAATGGATTTTTTAGTAGTATTAAACAATATTTTAACATTCTTACTTGAAACTGGTGATGGTTTAAAATATATAGGTGCAGGTTTAGCTGTATTCACAGGTTTCGCTGCAGCTATTGGTGAAGGTAATGTAGCTGCACATGCAGTTGATGCAATGGCTAGACAACCAGAAATGGCTGGTACAATTCGTACAACAATGTTAATTGGTCAAGCGGTATCTGAAACAACAGGTTTATACGGTTTAATTATAGCTATTTTAATTGTATTTAGTTAATAAATAAGGAGAGTTAATTATGATACTTGGTTTACAAGAAGGTCTTGATAATGCAGTAGCTCAAATCACAAGTGCTGTTAAAGATGGACTTGGACCTATAGCTGTATTATCAGATGTTGAAGCTTTACAAGCACAAGCTTTAGATTTCGCTGTAGATTTTGGTATTCAGATTATAGCAACAGTATTATTATTTGTAGTTGTATTATTTTTCTTATGGAAGCCTATTACTAAAATATTAGAAGCTAGAAGAGAACAAATTGATAAGGAATTGGAAGATGCTAAAACTGCAAAAGAAAATGCTATTTCAATTGAAACTAATTTAAATTTAGAAATGGAAGAGGCTAAAGCTAAGATTAAGCTTATGCTTGATAATGCTGAAAAGGAAGCTAACATTAAGAAAACTACAATTATAAATGAAGCTAAGGAAGAAGCTAAGCGTAGACTTGATAACCTTGAATATGAGCTTGAGGAAGAAAAAAAGTCTATGGAAAAAGAAATAAGACAAGAAATTGTTGATATAGCTTTCCAAGCTGCAGAAAAAATTGTTGGAAAAGAAATCAATCAAGATAAATATATTAATGTTGTTGATGACATATTGAAGGGAGCTATTAGTGAATGATAGCTTTAGAATATGCAAATGCAATTTATGATATAGCCCAAGAAGAAAAAAAGATTGATTTATTTAATGAATACTTTGTAACAATTTTAGAAACTTTTACAGATGATTTTATAAAATTGTTAGAATTACCAACTATAACAAAAAATGAAAAAAAGGATATCATTAGAAAGGTTTATAAATCTATTGATAAGACTTTCGTTAATTTTTTATGTGTTTTAGTTGATAATGACAGAATTACCGATTTTAAGGGTATTGGTCATCAATACCGTAAGCTTGTTAGAAAAAATAAAAATATTATTAGAATTGATGTTTTTAGTGTTAAAGAATTAAGTGAAAAACAAATGAATACAATTATTGCTACACTTAAAACTAAATTCAAAGATAAAGAATTAGAAGTTAAAAATATGGTAAATCCTGATCTTATAGGTGGAATTCAAATTGTCTATAATGGTGAATCTATTGATATGAGTTTGAAATCTACTTTAGAAAGATTGAAAGAATCATTATAGGAGGTTTATCGTGGCGAATATTAATTTATCAGAAATCTCTAGCCTTATTAAAGAACAAATTAAGGCTTATAAAGACGATATACAAACTGAAAATGTTGGTCATGTCATTCAAGTTGGTGATGGTATAGCACTTATCCATGGCTTAAATAAGGCTATGGCTAGTGAACTATTACAATTCCCTAATGATGTATATGGAATGGTTCAAAACCTAGAAGAGGATATGGTTGGTGCAATTTTATTAGGTGATTCTAGTAAAATTAGCGAAGGTGATTTAGTTAAATGTACTGGGAAAATCCTAGAAGTTCCTGTTGGAGAAGAATTCTTAGGAAGAGTTGTTAATCCATTAGGAAATCCTATCGATGGATTAGGTTCAATTAATTATAAAACAACTAGACCTATCGAAGTTAAAGCAACTGGTGTTATGGATAGATCAAGTGTTGATACACCTTTACAAACAGGTATAAAGGTTTTGGATGCGTTAGTTCCAATTGGAAGAGGACAAAGAGAATTAATAATTGGTGATAGACAAACAGGTAAAACATCTATCGCTGTAGATACAATTATTAATCAAAAGGATAAAAATGTTATTTGTATTTATGTAGCAATTGGTCAAAAGGAATCTACTGTTTCAAATGTTTATGAAACATTAAAGGATTCAGGTGCTATGGCATATTCAATTATTGTTTCTGCATCTGCATCAAATCCAGCTCCAATGCTATATTTAGCACCATATTCAGGTGTTTCAATGGCTGAATATTTTATGCATCAAGGTAAAGATGTATTAATTGTTTATGATGATTTATCAAAGCACGCAGTAGCTTATCGTGAAATGAGTTTACTTTTACATCGTCCACCTGGACGTGAAGCATATCCTGGTGATGTATTCTATTTACATTCAAGATTACTAGAGCGTGCTGCTAAATTAAATAAAGAATTAGGTGGAGGTTCAATTACTGCACTTCCAATTATTGAAACTCAAGCAGGAGATATTTCTGCATATATTCCAACAAATGTAATTTCTATTACAGATGGTCAAATATATTTACAAGCAGATTATTTCTATAAGGGTATTAGACCTGCAATTAATGCTGGTTTATCTGTATCACGTGTTGGTGGTGCGGCTCAAACAAAAGCTATTAAGAAGGTATCTGGTACACTTCGTTTGGATTTAGCATCATATCGTGAGCTTGAAGCATTTACACAATTTGGTTCTGATTTGGATGCTTCAACAAAGGCTAGACTTGAACGTGGTAAGAGAACTCAAGAAGTATTAAAGCAAGGATTACATCATGGTATTCAAATGGAAGAGGAAGCTATGATTTTATATGCTTTAACTCATGGATTTTTGGATAATATTGCTGTTGAAAAGATTTCTAGATATGAAGAATCATTATATTTAGAAATGAAAACTCAACCAGATGCAATTGAATTAAAGAAGATAATTACTGATACAAAGCAATTACCAGATAGTGGTAAGCTAGATTCATATTTTAAAGAATTTAACAAAAGATTTATGTAAGCTTTAGGAGGGGTAACTTATGGCAAACTCACTTCGTGCTGTTCAGTCTAGAATTAATTCAACTAAATCTACTGAACAAATCACTAAGGCTATGTACATGGTAAGTCAAGCAAAAGTAAAAAAAGCAGAAAAGAATTATAAGCTTTATAAGGATTTTATGAAACGTATAGAAGATATGACATCTGAAATCGTTGAAAAAGCTGGCGATGAATACGAACATGTACTTTTAAAGCCTAGAGAAGTTAAAAAAACTGCATATTTTATAATAACTTCAGATAGAGGACTTGCTGGAGGTTATAATTCTCAATTATTTAAGGCTTTAGAAGAAAGATTAAAAGAAAATCATAAGTCTAATAGTGAGTTTATCACTGGAGCTGTTGGGAAAATTGGTTATTCTTATTTGAAAAAGAAAGGCTATGAATTATTGAATGATAGAGCAACATATGTAAGAGATGATGTTTTATTTGTTGATATTGAGCCTTTGGCAAAAGCTTTTATTGATTTATATTTAAACGAAGAAATAGATAAGCTTGTAATTTGCTATAATCATTTTATTAATAGCTTAACATGTGAAGTAACATTTGAAGAATTGTTACCAATTAAAAATATAAACAAGAAAACTTCAAGTATAGATTATATCTATGAAACAGGTATTGAAAAGACATTAGATATTATTTTACCAATGTATGTTAAGGATATAATATATGGTATTATTTTGGATGCTAAAACTTCAGAACATTCATCTAGAATGAATGCTATGAAAAATGCGACTGATAATGCTGATGAAGTTATCGCAAAATTAGAATTATTATATAATAGAGCCCGTCAAGCAGTTGTAACAAATGAATTGATTGATATTATTGGCGGAGCTAATGCGATTGGAGGCGAGTAATTTGAAGGGAATAGTTGTCGAGGTTAAAGGACCAGTAGTAGATGTATTATTTGAAGATGGTAATTTACCTAAAATTAATGATGCCTTAAAAATTCAAGTTGAAAAAGAAAAAAATAATGGAAAAGAAATTAATTTAACACTTGAAGTTGCTCTTCATATTGGAAATAAAAAAGTAAGAACTATTGCCATGGATTCAACTGATGGTTTAGCTCGTGGTATGGAAGTGGAAGCTTTAGGTGGCCCTATTTCTGTTCCTGTTGGTAAAGAAACATTAGGTAGAGTATTTAATGTTTTAGGTGATCCTATTGATAATAAGGGTGAAATTAAAGCTGAAAGACATCCAATTCATAGAGAAGCACCAAAACTAGATGAATTATCTAGTAATGTTGAAATATTAGAAACTGGTATCAAGGTTGTAGATTTGCTTGCTCCTTATATTAAAGGTGGTAAGATTGGTCTATTTGGTGGTGCCGGTGTAGGTAAAACAGTATTAATTCAAGAGTTAATTCACAATGTCGCTGAAGAACATGATGGTATTTCTGTATTTACAGGTGTTGGTGAACGTACTCGTGAAGGTAACGACTTATATCAAGAGATGACTCAATCAGGAGTTATTAAAAATACTGCCATGGTGTTTGGTCAAATGAATGAGCCACCAGGAGCACGTATGAGAGTTGCTTTATCTGGTTTAACAATGGCTGAATACTTTAGAGATCAAGAACATCAAGATGTATTATTATTCATTGATAATATTTATCGTTTTACACAAGCTGGTAGTGAGGTTTCTGCCCTTTTGGGACGTATGCCATCTGCCGTTGGTTACCAACCAACACTTGCAACAGAAATGGGTAAATTACAAGAACGTATTACATCTACAAAGGATGGTTCAATAACATCAATTCAAGCAATTTATGTTCCAGCAGATGACTATACAGATCCAGCACCTGCTACAACATTTACACATCTAGATGCAACAACAAACTTATCACGTAAATTAACAGAGGAAGGTATTTATCCTGCTGTTGATCCACTTGCATCAACATCAAGAGCTTTATCACCTGATATTGTTGGCGAGGAGCATTATGAGGTTGCAAGACGTGTTCAAGCAATTATTCAAAGATATAATGAATTACTTGATATTATTGCTATTTTAGGTATGGATGAATTATCTGAAGAAGATAAATTAGTTGTTGCTCGTGCAAGAAGAGTTAAATTATTCTTATCTCAAAATATGTTTATCGGTGGACAATTTACAGGTATTCCAGGTGCTTATGTACCAGTAAGTGAAACTGTAAGAGGCTTTAAAGAGATACTTGATGGCTTACATGATGACTTACCTGAGGAAGCTTTCCGTTTGGTAGGTACAATTGATGATGCTATCAAAAAAGCAAAGGAATTGAGTAAATAATGGAAATTGTAGTATCAACACATAATGGAAATCTTTATAATGAAGAAGTTGATTATGTAGTAGTTCACTCAACTTCTGATGGTGAATATGCTGTAATGGCTGATCACGTTCCTGTTGTTTCAGTTATGGATGAAGGATATATTAAGCTAGTTAAGGGTTCTGATGAATTATTTGTAACATTAGTTAGTGGTATTTTTGAATTTCATGATAATAAAGCTCAAGTTTTAGTTCAAGAAGCACATATTGGTAGAACTGCTGAATCTGCAAAGCAACATCTAGAATCAGTAAGAGCTGAAAGAAAAGAACGAAATAAGAAAGAAGCAGTAGATTTTACTCAAAAAGAAAAAGAATTAAGTGAACATTTAAAAAATGCTAAGGCAGGTCAATTATAATTATGTTACTTGATATTAATGTACATAATCTAATATATACTACAGTATTTTTAATTGTATTATTATTAGCATATTATATTGTTTTAAATATAAATGTAGAAAAACTATTTAAGCAAGGTGCAATTTGGCCTATTAGAATATTTCAAGTATTCTTAGCCATAATAATTGCTTATTTAGTCACATCAGGAATTATGGGTTTGGTTTCAAACACACAATTTGTATCTTAATTGGATTGGTTATATGAGAGAAATTAAAATACATGGCATTTATAAGCATTTTAAAGGCGATTATTATTTAGTTGAAGAAATTGCTTTCGATAGTGAAACAAAAGAAAAAATGGTTGTTTATAGAAGATTATATGGTGATGGAACATTATGGGTAAGACCTTTAGATATGTTTTTATCTGAGGTTGATCATAATAAATATCCTGATGTATCTCAAAAATATAGATTTGAAGAACAAAATATTGAATCTGTAGCCAATAAATTTAATAAAAAATAACTAAAATAATTTTACAAAAACATGGTTTTATCGACCATGTTTTTTATTTTCTCATAATTTTAAATACATAGTATTTAATTAAAAATATTTAAATAAATTACATAAATCCTATTGACATAGTAGGAATAGTAAAGTATAATACAGCTATCCTAGTTAAATAGTAGGAATTAAAAAAGAGGTGATATTATGAGTATTGTAAATTTAAGAAAAAGGATGGTTTTCCGAATGTGTAGCATGAGTATTAATGATAAGCGATGTCATAATATCATGTGTGACAATAATTAATTACATGATAAAAAAATAAAAGAAAATTAATTATAGATATTTAAGGAGAAAATTAACAATGAGTAAAAATTATAAATTCGAAACATTACAATTACATGTAGGTCAGGAAAATCCTGATAGCGCAACTGGTGCTAGAGCAGTACCAATTTATTTAACATCATCATATGTATTTGATGATACTAAAGTAGCAGAAGATAGATTTGGTTTAAGAAATGCTGGAAATATTTATGGTAGATTAACAAATCCAACACAAGATGTATTTGAAAAAAGAGTAGCAGCTTTAGAAGGTGGTGTAGCAGCATTAGCTGTAGCATCTGGTGCAGCTGCAGTAACATATTCAATTATAGCACTTGCAGGTAGCGGTGATCATATCGTAGCAGCTAACAATGTTTATGGTGGTACATACAATTTATTAGAACATACATTAAAGAATTATGGAATCACTACAACATTCGTTGAAGCAAGTGATCCTAAGAATTTTGATAAGGCTGTTAAGGCTAATACAAAAGCTATTTTCATTGAAACATTAGGTAATCCAAGAAGTGATGTTGTAGATATTGAAGAAATAGCTAAAGTAGCACATAAGCACAATATTCCACTTGTAATAGATAATACATTTGGTACACCTTATTTAATTAGACCAATTGAGCATGGTGCAGATATCGTTGTTCATTCAGCAACTAAATTTATAGTTGGTCATGGTACAGCACTTGGTGGTGTAATCGTTGATTCAGGTAAATTTGATTGGGAAAAGAGTGGAAAGTTCCCTCAATTTGTTGAACCAAATGTATCTTATCATGGTGTATCTTTCACAAAGGCAGTTGGCGCAGCAGCATTCGCTGTATATATTAGAGCTATCTTACTTCGTGATACAGGTGCTTCAATTTCACCAGTTAATGCGTTTGTTGCATTACAAGGACTTGAAACATTATCTTTAAGAGTTGAGCGTCATACAGAAAATGCAATCAAGGTTGCAAAATTCTTAGCTAACAATCCAAAGATTAAAGCAGTACATCATCCAGCTGTTTCTAAAGATAAGAAACAACAAGAATTATATAAGAAGTATTTCCCTAATGGTGGAGGTACAATCTTCACATTTGAAGTTAATGGTGATGAGGCTAAAACAAAGAAGTTTATTGATAATTTACAATTATTCTCATTACTTGCAAATGTAGGTGATGTTAAGTCATTAGTAATTCATCCAGCTTCTACAACACATGCAGAATTATCTGATAAGGAATTAGAAGAAGTTGGTATTTATAGAAATACAGTCAGAGTATCAATTGGTACTGAGCACATTGATGATATCTTAGATGATATTGATAGTGCTTTAAAAGCAATTTAGTTTTTTAGGAGAGATTAAAATGAGTATAAGAAGAAAATTATTTGGCGCAGCATTAGGCTTAGTAGGTATCGTTGGTGTTACTTCATGTTCAAATGGTAGTGAGAATAACACTATATATTATTCATATTTTAAAGGTGCAGCTAGAAGTGCAATAACACAAGTTGCTGATGAATTAGGTTATATTAAAGAAGAAGGTATTAAGCTTGAATACGTTAATATCGGATTTAATGAAGCTTTTGCAGCATTAAAGAAGAATAGTAACGAGTTAGATATCTTATCTACTGGTTTCCCTCAACATTTATCAGCAATAGCTCGTGGTGAAGATTTAAGAATTATAGCTGGTACAGCATCAGAAGGTGGAGCTTTATTCACATCAACTGATAAATATAATACTTTCTTAGATTTTAATAATTATAACAATATCAAAATTGGTATGAAGGCTGATGAACAAGCTTGGATTATTGGTAGACAATATATTAAAGAAAATTATCCAAATATTGATTTTTCAACAATAGAAGAAAAAATATATGATACTCCATTATTAGCAGCTCAAGCAGCTGCTAAAGGTGATATAGATGTAGCATTTATTTCTGATAGTGCAATGGCTTCATATGAATCAGGTATTCCTAATCTTAAGCGTTTATATTGGACAGGTGAGTTAGTACCAAATTATGTATGCTGCCGTGAAACAACAACTCCAGCTAAAATTGAACAAAAAAGAGATGCTTTTGTTAAATTAGAAAGAGCTAGAATTAAAGCATGGGAATATATTGAAAATGAAGATAATAGACAAGATGTATTAGAAAAGGTTGCTCATTTCACTGGACAAACAACAACATATGTTGATAATTATTTATTCCATACTGCATCTAAATTATCTGCAGATCCAAATAAAAAAGGAATTATTCAATATTATAATTCTGCAGCTGAAATAGGATTCTTTGGCAATGCTGATTTGTCTAAGGTTCATATTGAAAACAATATAGATACTACAATTTATAAGGATGCATTAGATTCTTTAATTAAAGAAAATCCAAATAGTCAATATTTAAAGGATAAGCTCGCATTATATAATACTCAAAATCTATAATGATTGATAAGTATTATAGTGGTACTGAATGTGGAATTATAACTGATGTTTATGTTGTTACAAATGATAATAATGAATCAATATTAATTGATACAACATACAAATTTGATAATTTATATAAAGAAATTACTAAAAAATATAATATCAAAGCAGTATTAATAACACATTCCCACATAGATCATATAGATGGATTAAAGTTTTTTGAAGGAACAAATATTCCAATCTATATGTCAAAAGAAACTAAAGAGGCTCTTAGTGATTCTAGAGCCTCTTCATATTATATAATTGGCGAGGACAGTCCTTTTAGAAATAATAATTTAAATATAATTGTAGTAGAAGATAACGAAGTTAAAAAAATAATTGGATATGACATTAAATTTTTAATTACTAGAGGGCATACAAAAGGTTCAACAACATTTGTTATTGATAGCTTAAAAGCAATTTTTTCAGGAGATACACTATTTCCTGGAAGACATGGAATGACAACTTATTATGGTGGTAATCATGTTGAAATGCTATCTAGTGTTGATAGAATTTTATCATATCCAGATGATTACACTATTTATCCTGGACATTATGAAAATGTCTTAGTTCAAGATTTAAAATTTTTAAAGGATTTAAATATTGAATTATTCACATATGGAAAAGGATTTAGAATTGATACAAATGTTTATCTAATTTCAAATAATGATGAAGCAATCATAATTGATACATCATTTGAATTTGATAAAGCATTAAAGTTTATAAATGATAGATATACATTAAAAGGTATATTTATCACACATTCTCACATGGATCATATAGATGGATTAAAATATTTTATCGGGTCTGATATTCCTATTTATATGTCAGAAGAAACTGAAAGACAAATATATGATAGAAATATAACTTCATATTATATGATTGATCAAAATCCTCCTTTCAAAAAAGGAGATTTGAATATAATTCATGTGAATGATAATGATGAAATCGAAATTATTGGTAAAAAGATTAAGGTTGTTGCGACTCCTGGACATCAAAAGGGAGCTACATCATATTTAATATCACATGCGATATTCTCAGGTGATACTATTTTTAAAGGTAGACATGCAATGACAACATATCCAACAGGAAATGATGAAGATATGAAAAATACTTTAAAAAAGTTATTATCATATCCTGAAAATTATTATATTTATCCTGGTCACGATGATTTAACAACAGTTCGAGATTCATTATTTTTGTTAAATGAGTAGGTGATATTATGGCTCATAAAATAGAAATAGAGCATGTAAGCTTTGAATATGAAGGAAAAAAGACAAAGTTTCCTGCATTAAATGATATTAATATTAATATTGATGAAGGTGAATTTATTTGCTTGTTAGGAAATTCAGGTTGTGGTAAGTCTACATTGCTTTCTATTTTAAGTGGACTTAATAAACCAACTAAAGGTAGATTATTGATTGATTCTAACGAGGTTTTAGGACCTGGTGTAGATAGGGCAGTGGTATTCCAGCATTATTCATTATTCCCATGGCTTACAGCTAAAGGAAATGTATTATTTGGAATAAAGCAATCTGGTAAAAAATATTCTAAAAAAGAAAGAGACGAGCTAGCAAATAATTATTTAAAATCAGTTGAATTATTTGAAGCTAAAGATAAATATCCAAATGAATTATCTGGTGGTATGCAACAAAGAGTTGCTGTTGCTAGAGCATTAGCACTAGAATCAGATATATTATTAATGGATGAACCATTTGGAGCGATTGATCCCAAATTAAGATTAGAGCTACAAGAATTAGTATTAAAGCTATCTAAAGAAAATAAAAAAACAGTAATATTTGTTACTCATGATATTGATGAGGCATTACTGTTGGCTGATAGAATATTTGTAATGGAACCAGGAAAAATCAAAGAAGAGCTTGAAGTAAATTTAAAGACACCAAGAAAAAGAGAAGAACTTGTTAGTACTTCTGAATATCAAGCCTTGTATAAAAAATTATTCTCATTATTCTACGATAGAATCAAGGATGATATTTATGAGGAGGCGATGTTGTAATGGAAAAGATAAAAGATTTCTTTAAAAGAAGATATGCCTCTTTAAAATTTAAAGATGGTGGATTAAAAAAACTATTACTAGGCTTTATTATAGTTAATTCATTATTCTTAATTAATTTATTCCTAACTTTATTTTTAGACTATCAAACAGAACATGATTATATATATCCTTCAACAACTTATGTAATATTCCTAATTATTTTTGAAGTATATTATTTAATACTTTTTGTAATTAGAAAGAAAAAAAGTGTTTCAGATGTATTTACAGTATTGTTTGGTTTTCTATTATTCTGGGAATTAGGTTATAAATTAGGATGGACAACTAATGATTTACTTGTTCCATCACCAGAAGGATTATTCAATATTTATAAAGAAAAATCATCAGAGGTAACTGATGGAATATTCGCATCAGTTAGATTATTATTCTTTGGTGTAGCAATTGGTTTAGTATCTGGTGTTGTTGTTGGATTACTTGCTGGATTTATTCCAAGAGTTAGAGAAGTAGTTTCCCCTATCGCTGGTATTTTATCTCCAATTCCTCCTTTAGTTTATACACCATATGTAGTAATGATAGCTCCAACATTTTATATAGCATCAGTATTTGTAATATTCTCATCAGTCTTTTGGCCAACCTTAACTCAAACTATTAATAGTGTTAAATCGATTGATAGAAGAGTAATAGAAGCTGCTAGAACAATGGGTATATCAACATTTGGCATGATATTTAAGGTTATATTACCTTATATTATCCCAGCTATTATTGTTGGTTTATCAAGAAGCTTAAGATCTGCATTCTTGTGTTTAACAGGCGCGGAAATGCTAGGTGCTAAGGCTGGATTAGGATTCTTCATAAAGATGTATGAAAGAAATCTTGATTTTAGAGCGATACTTGCAGGTATTTTAGTTCTAGCAGTAGTCGTATCAATTATTGATATTTTAGTTAGAAAGCTTGAAACTAGAATAGTTAGATGGAAATATAACTAGGAAGTGATATTTTGAAAAAATATTATGATAATATTAATGAATTAGTTGGAAATACTCCACTATTGAAATTAAATAATTTAAAAAAATATTTTGGATTTAAATCAAATATTTATGTAAAGCTTGAGTATTACAATATAGGTGGTTCTATAAAAACTAGAATTGCTAAAAACATGATTGATAGTTATGAAGCTGAAGGCAAATTAAAGAAAGGCTCAACTATCATTGAAGCAACAAGCGGTAATACTGGAATTGGTCTATCATTGATAGCTGCGTCTCGTGGTTATAAAAGTATTATTATAATGCCTGAAGGGGTAACAATAGAACGAATTAAGCTTATGAAAAGCTATGGTGCTGAAGTTTATTTAACACCGAAGGAGGAAGCCATGCAGGGTCCTAAGAACCTTGCAATAAAGCTTAATAAAGAAATAAATAATTCTGTAATTATTAATCAATTTGAAAATCCTAACAATCCTCTAATGCATTATAAAACTACTGGACCAGAAATATATAAAGCTTTAGGTAAAAAAATCACACATTTTGTTTCGGCAGCTGGTACTGGAGGAACATTAGGTGGATGTGCCAAATATTTAAAGGAAAAGAATAAAAATATTAAAATTATTGGTGTAGAACCTGAAGGCACAGAAAATCTAAAAGAAGGGGAATGGAAGCCACATAAGATAGAAGGAATCGGTGGAGCAATAAAAAATAAGAATTTAGATTTCTCGTTAATTGATTCAATTTATGAATGCAAGGATGAGGATGCATATTATTATGCAAGGTTATTACCACAAATTGAAGGAATAAGCATTGGTATCAGTGCAGGAGCGGCATTATCCGCTGCGGTAGATGTTGCTAAAAATAGTGATAAAGAAAACAATATTGTGGTTATAATACCAGATAGTGGTGATCATTATTTATCTGGAGACTTATTCGAAGTTGATATAAATCTTTTAAAAAGAGATACAAAGTGATATAATAAACATAGTAAGTTGCTAGGAATGGAGGAGTTAATATGATATCTACAAAAGGAAGATACGCTTTAAGGCTTATGATTGATATTGCATCTTATTCAACAGGTGGACCTGTCACATTAAAGGACATATCAAAAAGGCAAGATATTTCAATTAAATATTTAGAACAGGTTGTATCACTTTTAGTTAAAAGAGGATTCTTGATAAGTGTCAGAGGCAACAATGGTGGATACATGTTAGCTAGAAATCCAAAGGATTACACTGCAGGAGATATAATTAGATGTGCTGAAGGTACTTTAGCACCAGTATCATGTCTTCAAACTGATTGTAATGTCTGTCCTAGAAAGGATATATGTTCTACATTAGATTTCTGGAAAGGATTTTATAATGTAGTTAATGATTATGTTGATAGCGTAACATTAGAAGACTTAAGAAATAAAGAATTATTAAAAATAGGAAACGATTATAGTATATAAAAGGAGAAAAAAGTAAAATGAGTAAAATTTATAAATCAATAGTAAGTTTAATTGGTAATACACCATTAGTAGAATTAGTAAATTATAATAATAAAAATGAATTAGGAGCAACTATCTATGCTAAGGTAGAAGGCTTAAATCCAGCTGGATCTGTAAAGGATAGAGTTGCAAAATCTATTATTGAAGATTATGAACAAAGAGGATTATTAAAGAAAGGCTCTACAATTATTGAACCAACAAGTGGTAACACTGGTATTGGTTTAGCAGCTATCGCCGCAGCTAAGGGTTATAGATTAATAATTACTTTACCTGAAACAATGTCAGTTGAAAGAAGAAATCTAATTAAGGCATATGGTGCTGAATTAGTATTAACTGATGGTACTAAAGGTATGAAAGGTGCTATTGCTAAAGCTGAAGAATTAAAGAATGAAATTCCTAATTCAATTATAGCTGGCCAATTTGTAAACCCTGCAAATCCAAAAGCACATTATGAAACAACCGGCCCAGAAATTTGGAACGATACAGAAGGAGATGTAGATATCTTCGTTGCAGGTGTTGGTACAGGTGGTACAATCTCAGGTGTAGGTAAATATTTAAAGGAAAAGAATCCAAAGATTAAAGTTGTAGCAGTAGAACCTTTAACATCAGCTGTTTTATCAACAGGTGTTGCAGGTCCACATAAAATTCAAGGAATTGGTGCTGGATTTGTCCCTGATACACTTGATACAACAATTTATGATGAAATTATAACTGTTGCTAATGAAGATGCATTTAAGACAGGTGCGGAAGTAGTTAAAACTGATGGTGTATTTATTGGTATTTCATCAGGTGCTGCTTTATACGCAGCTACACAGCTTGCAAAGCGTCCTGAAAATAAAGGAAAGAAAATAGTTGTATTATTACCAGATAATGGTGATAGATATTTATCAACTCCATTATTCCAAAACTAATAATATTGCCATATTGATTAATAATCAGTATGGCTTTTTATTTTTATAATTTACATATTGAAAATGAATTTATTATATATTATAATATAAATAGATAACTAATTAGTTATCAAAATGAGGATTTATAATGTATAAAATAACTAAATATAAAAAAGAATCTGGTGAATGTCCTTTTAATACTTTTATTAATGATTTGTTGAAAGGTGGTTCTAAAAAAGATGTAGCAAAAATCTTTTCCTATATTAAACTTCTTGAACAAATTGGTGATGAAATATTAACAAATAGTACATGGGCAAAAAAACTGAATAATCAGATATATGAATTGAGGCCAAAGTCAAATAGAATTATTTATTTCTTTTTTGAATGTAATAATGAATATGTTCTTTTACATGGATTTAAAAAGAAAACTCAAAAAACTCCTGCTGAGGAAATTGAGAAGGCAATTTTTGAAATGGCTGATTATGAGAGGAGAATGAAAAATGACTAATTCTTTATATGATGGTATTAAAATTGATGACATTGATTATTTTAATATATCAAATATGGTAAGTGATATTATTGTTAAATTAATATCTAAACGAATTGAATTGAAAATGTCACAACGTCAATTAGCTGAAAAAACTGGAATAAAGCAACCAATGATTGCTAGAATAGAAAAGTTTGAATCAATTCCTAGACTTGATACATTAATTAGAATGGCAAATGCATTAGGTCTAATAGTTACATTTGCTAATGATAGCAATAATTATGAATCTATGTCTTTAAATGTAAATAATACTTATTTTGATAAAATTCAAAATCGTAGTGAAAATCAGAATCATGTCTTATGTGAAGATGTTAATGATTCATTATATAATGGTAAAAAATAAAGAAGATATCATTTGTTAGAATTAAAATTTGATATAATATAAATATAAATTTGTTTGATGGAGATTTTATTATGGTAGAGATCAGAAATGTTACATTAGAAGATGCTGAAGCTATTTTAAAAATATATGAATATTATGTATTAAATACAGCGATAACATTTGAAGTAGAAGTTCCATCTTTAGATGAATTTAAAAATAGAATAGAAAAAATTTCTAATAAATATCCTTATATTTGTTTATTAGAAGATAATAAAATAGTTGGATATTCTTATTCACATGAATTTTATGGTAGAGAAGCATATAAATTTTCTAATGAAGTAACTATTTATATAGATAAAGATTACCAAGGAAAAGGTTATGCCAAATTATTATATAATGAGCTTGAAAAAAGATTAAAAGAAAAAGGCATATTAAATCTATATGCCTGTATAGCTGTAACTGATCATAAAGATTGCAATTTAACTAATAATAGTGAAGAATTTCATAAACATTTTGGATATAAAAGAATAGGTTTATTTACTAAATGTGGTTATAAATTTAATAAATGGTATGACATGATTTGGATGGAAAAAATGATTGGAGAACATAAATAAAAGGCCTTAAGGCCTTTTTTTAATTTTCATTTATTGTATTTAATATTGATTCAATGAATGTTTTAGCATAAGAAGAAAGTGGAAAATTTTTATGTGAAATATATCCAATATTCATTTCTTCATCATAATCAAATTTTTTTGCAATAATTATATTTTCATTAACATCTTTAAAAATTTTACCACTTGATACAGTATATCCATTTAATTTATCAGCTAAATTAAATAAAGTTGCTCTATCTCTTACCATAATATTCTTTTTTACATCAACCTTTGGTAAAAATTCTTCGCTATAATAAAATGAATTATAATCACCTTGTTCATATGTTAAATATGGATATGGTTCTAAATCCTTTAATGTAATTATATTTTTTTTACTTAAAGGATTATTTTTACTAATAAAAACATGTGGATATGCTTTAAATAAAGAAGTAAATATTAAATCATTCTTTTTTAATAATTTTTGGATAATTTCTTTATTTTTTTTAGATAAATATAAAACACCAATTTCAGATTTTAAATTAGCAACATCTTCAATTATTTCATGTGTTTCAGTTTCTCTTAATGTAAAATCATATTGATTTGTTTCATATTTTTTTACACATTCAGAAAATGCAGTTACACAAAATGAATAATGCTGACAAGAAACAGAAAAAGAAGGCTTTCTATTTTCTTCATTAATAAATTTATCTTTTAATAAATTTGTTTGATCTAAAATTTGTCTTGCATATGCTATAAATAATTCTCCATCTTTAGTTAATGAAACACCTTTATTTGTTCTATTAAATATAGAAATTTTCATTTCATCTTCAAGTTCAGATATTGCATGAGTTAAAGAAGGCTGTGCTATATATAGTTTTGATGCGGCAGTAGAAATATTTCCTGTTTCAGCTACTTTAGTTACATATTCTAATTGTTTTAATGTCATATTAATCACCATTTATATTTTATCATAGATTTTTTCTATATCAACATATAAAAAATAAATATATTTCTATCACAAAAAATGAGTTATAATATATTATATTATAATATTGAATTAGGTGATAATTATGAAAATAAACGAAATAATAGAAAAGAAAAGAACATTATCATTTGAAGTTTTTCCTCCTAAAAAAGGGCTTGATGATATTGAAAAAACAAAAAATATATTAAATGAGTTATCGACACTTAATCCTGATTTTATATCTGTAACTTGTGGTGCTGGTGGAACTGGATCTAAAAATAATGCTATTTTAGCTTCTTATATAAAAAATGAATTAAATATTGAGGCTGTTGCCCATGTTACAGGTGGTCCATCTAGTCCAGAAGATATTGATAATATTTGTAAAGAATTAAAAGAAAATAATATTGAAAATATATTAGCTTTACGTGGTGATAAGCCAATTGATTTTAATGATGAATATTGTAAATATTTTAAGCACGCTACTGATTTAATGAAATATTTAAATAAATATGATTTTACTTATGGTGGTGCTTGTTATCCTGAAGGTCATATTGAATCTGATTCTTTATATGATGATTTAAAATTCATGAAAGAGAAAGAAGAATGTGGAGCTAAGTTCTTTGTAACTCAAATATTTTATGATAATGAATATTATTATCGTTTAGTTACAGAAGCGAGAAAACTCGGAATTACTTCACCAATTATTCCTGGCATAATGCCTTTAACTTCACCTAAGAATATTCAAAGAATAAGAAGTATGTGTGGTTCAACTATTCCACTTAATTATCGTAATATGCTTGAATTTTATAAAGATAATCCTAAAGCATTTAAAGAAGTAGCTTTTAATTATGCTGTATATCAAATAATTGATCTACTTGCCAAGGGCGCTCCAGGAATTCATCTTTATGTAATGAATAATTATGAAACTGCAAAAGAGGTGACTTCAAGAATTGAAAACATCATTAAAGAATACTTCTAGTTTCATTAATACTGTTTATTCATATTTAGGTTATAAAAATATAGAACATGATGAAGCTATAGATAAGCTAATTAAAGAATGTATTGAAGAAGTAGAAGAATTAAGTCAATTCAAATATATTTATTCAAGATTTGATTATCGCTTAGATTTTTTAAATAACAATAATGCTTATAATAAATTATTAAAAGATTCAAATTCATACTTTTTAGTATTAACAACTTTAGGAAAAAGAATTGATGATAAATGTAAATATTATTCTTTTATTGATATGACAAAATCTTTAGTTTTTGATGCAGTATCTAGTGCATATTTAGAATATAAGGCTGATGAATTTGAAGAGAATGAATTTAAAATGGTTCATTCATATAGATTCTGTCCAGGATATCAAGGAACTAAAACAGATGATATAAGAGAAATATTTAAAAATCTAGATCATAAAAAAATAGGTGTTTCAATTTTAGATTCTAATTTGATGATTCCACTTAAAACAATGTGTGGAATCATAGCTATAGGTGTAGAAGCAAAAAAGGAATGTGGAGATTGTTATTTAAAAGAAAAATGTGAATTTAGGAAAGGTGGTAAAGTATGCTTCAAAAATTAGGGGAAAGTATCTTAATATTTGATGGTGGAATGGGTAGTGAAATAGAAAAAAAAGGACTATCTGAATTTATTCCAGAAGAACTAAATATTACTAATAGTGAAGATATAAAAGATATACATAAATCATATTGTTATGCAGATATTATTACTACTAACACATTTGGTTTAAATAAAATTAAATATCATGGAAAATATGAAATTAAAGAATTAGCAGAAAAAGCAATTTCAAATGCTAGATCTATAAATAAATTAGTGTTTTTTGATATAGGTCCTACAGGAGCTATGCTTAAGCCAATTGGCCAATTAACATTTGATGAAGCATATGAAGCATTTAAAGAAGTTGTTTTATATTCAAAAGATTTAGTAGATGGCTATATCCTAGAAACATTTTCTGATTTATATGAGATAAAGGCTGCGATTCTAGCTGTTAAAGAAAATAGTGATAAGCCAGTTTTCGCAACAATGACTTTTGATAAATCTGCTAGAACATTAACTGGTTCAACTCCTGAAATTGTAGTTAATACATTAGAAGGATTAGGTGTAGATGCTTTAGGTGTTAATTGTAGTTTAGGACCTAAAGAATTATATCCGATAATTGAAAGATTTATTAATACAAGCCATACACCTATTATTATTCAACCAAATAGAGGCTTACCAACATTAGAAAATGGTAAAACAATATATACTTTAGAATTTGATGAATTCGATGAATATGTAAAAAAATATATTGATATGGGTGTTTCAGTAGTTGGTGGATGCTGTGGTACTAATCCTGAATTTATAAAAGGTATTTCAAAATATCATGGCTTAAAGGTTAATAAAAAGAATAACAAATATGAAACAATAGTAAACTCAGCTTCAACTTTAACAGTTATTGAAAATGTTAAGATTTGTGGTGAAAGATTAAATCCAACAGGTAAGAAAAAATTAAAACAAGCTTTAATAGATCAAAATTTTGATTATTTAGTTGGTGAAGCTATTAAAGAACAAGAAGCTGGCTGTGATTTATTAGATTTAAATGTTGGTGTACCTAAGATTGATGAGGTTACAACAATGGTTGAAGCAATAAGAAAAATCCAAGAATATTGTGATTTACCATTACAGCTAGATTCATCTAATAAGGATGCCTTAGAAAAGGGTTGTAGATATTATAATGGTATACCACTTATTAATTCAGTTAATGGTGAGCCAGATGTAATGGATAGAGTATTCCCAATTGCTAAAAAATATGGCGCTGTTGTTTTAGGCTTAGCACTTGATGACAAGGGCGTTCCTAAAACTGCAGAAGAAAGATTTGAAATAGCTAAAAGAATTATTAAGCGTGCAGAAGAATATGGTATTCCTAAAAATAAAATAATGATTGATACATTAGTATTAACTGCCAGTGCTGAACAAGATTTAGTTAAAGAAACATTAAAGGGTTTAACTCTTGTTAGAAAATTAGGAGTTAAAACAGCTTTAGGTGTTTCAAATGTATCATTTGGTTTACCAAATAGACCACTTTTAAATAAAACATTCTTATCAATGGCTATGTATGCAGGATTAAACATGCCTATTATGAATCCACTTGATTTAGAAATGATGGGTGCAATAAGTGCATATAATGTTTTACTTGGTATTGATAAAAATAGTGAAACATATATTGATAAATATAAGGATGTTGAGGTTTCAGTTACAACAACTAAACTTGGTGAAGGAACTAAAGCTGAGGTAGGAACACTTGATTTATTTAATGCAGTTAAAAAAGGTTTAAAAAATGAAATTAAAAACCTAACATTAAAAGAATTAGAAACAAATGATCCTATTTATGTTATTAATGAAATATTAATTAAAGCACTAGCTACTGTTGGTGAATTATATGACAAAGGTAAATTATTCTTACCACAATTAATATCATCAGCAGAAGCTGCTAAGGAAGCATTTAGTGTTATATCAGCTAAATTCCCAAAGAGTGAAAATGCCAAAGCAACAATTATTATGGCAACTGTAAAAGGTGATGTTCATGATATTGGTAAAAATATTTGTAAGGTAGTTGCTGAAAGCTATGGCTATGAGGTTATAGATTTAGGAAAGGATGTACCTATTGAAACTGTTGTAGAGGCAGACAATAAATATCATCCATTTGCTATTGGTCTTTCTGCATTAATGACAACTACAGTTATTAATATGGAAGATACAATTAAAGCTTTAAGAAAAAATAATACTAAAGCACATATATTAGTAGGTGGCGCAGTATTAACTGAAGATATAGCTAAATCAATTAATGCTGATTACTATACTAAGGATGCATTAGGTTTAGTAACATGTTTAGATAATTTATTAAAAGAAGGAAAGTAAAAAATGAAAAAATCAAGAATATTTTTAGGAGCCTTATTGGGCTTAGGAGTATTTTCTTTAGCATCATGTGACAATGGTGAAGAAGAAATAAATAAATTAAAAGAAGAAATTAGTGCTTTAACAACTGAGAACACAACTTTAAAAAATGATAAAACAACATTAACAGAAGAAAACACTACTTTAAAAAGCGATAAAACAGCTTTAACTAATGATAAAACTCAATTAGAATCAGAAGTAGGAAGATTATCTTCAATTGTTTATCCTAATAAAGATAATACTAATTGTAAAATTAGTTTAGAAGAATTAAATGCAATTTCTGATATTAGTAAGATTTCCAATGATAAAGATGTAATTGTTAAAACATATGATATTGATGATGAATTATTATCTATATATAAAATATCATTAGGTGAAAATGATACTATTTTTGATAAATTTGTTTCATTAGCTGATGTTGAATATACAAGTAGTGATTATGGTCCTTACATCCAATCTATTGATGGAATGATTAAGGATAATAAATATTATGTTTCATTTTTTGTAAATGATGATTATGCTAATCATGGTATTAATGAACTTGATCAAGATTTAAAAGATGGTGATGTTATTACATTTAAGCCAGATTTTAATTATTATAATAATTCAACTTATGATGAGATTGATGTAAAGGTAGATAAGATTATTTATAACTATTATAAGCATGCTAAAGAATATGCAAATAAAATTG
>CAMJOZ010000002.1 GCA_946407635.1 uncultured Caryophanales bacterium | reverse complement strand
GTATACTATTTATACTACAAAAATCTATAAATTTAATATCTTTATTCTTGATGAACCAGCCGGATTTTCATAATCTAATAAATAGTTTTCGTATTTCTTTAATGGAGAATTCAAATTATTAACAACAACATCTCCTTTTGAACTCTTAAATGATGCCATATAATTAGCTAAAATCATATAATCTTCACCAACATAATCAACAACATTTTCCGAATCCTTAAACATTGATAGACCATTACCACTATTTCTTAAAATATAATTAATTCCACCAACATAATATTCTTTATTAAGATCTAAATTCTCATATACCTTAGTGCTCTTATTATAAACCATAACATTTTTAACTCTATAATCACCATCTACAGATAAAAACATGCCATGATCATCAGTTTTTACACTCGATTTAACACTACAATCAACCTCAAATTTCATGCCAGATACCTGCAAAAAACCACCATTTTCAGCTGGTGTATTCCACTCAGCGTCCCATTTTTCTAATACAGTAACTCCCATCTCTAAAGCATTTTTTATATTAATGCCCTTTGTTTTTATTAAACAAACCTGATTCCCATATGGTTCAACTGTCTTAGCATCTAAATATTTTAAATCTCCAGCTAATAAATTAGCTCTTATTCCACCACCATTTGTTAATGCAATGTCACAATTTAATTCTTTTTCCATATTTAAATACCAATAAACACTATCGGATGTAAAATCACCTAAATTAGTTTCTCTAGCTCTAACCAGTCTTTGTTTCAAATTATCAGAGCTTGTTACTAACAAAGGCTTTTCAAGCTTTGCAATTTTGTTATTAAGTATATTTGTAATAGACTGAATTAATGAATCTTCCATTATTTTAACATCATTATCACTATAGCTACTTAAATCATTAATTAATCTAGTAGATATTCCATCTTTATTGATTGTCATTTCGCCAATTCCATCTAAATAGCACCCAGTTTGAGTTAAAATACAATCTTTATTATCCTTTGTCTTTACAATTTTATTTTCAACAACAGTATGAGAATGACCATCAATAAAAGCATCTATGCCAGTTGTATTATTAATAACATCTATACTTCTAATTCCTGCTTTTTCCGCATCAATTCCAACTCCTAAATGACCTAAAATAATTAAATAATCTACATCATTTCTTATCTCATTAATTGCCTTTTGAACAGAATTATATAAATCATTTCTATCTTTTATTCCATCAAATGTATATATAAATTCCCCCTTATCATTTTGGAAAAATTTAGGAGTAGATGTTGTAATAGATTCGGGTGTAGATACACCAACAACACCAATTTTTTTGCCACCAATATTAAATACATTACTGGAGTCAAATATATTTTTATTATTTTCTAATGACCTGAAATTGCAAGAAATAAAAGGATAATTTGCATCTTTAACAATTCTTTTAAAGCCATCCATACCAAAATCAAAATCATGATTTCCAGGCACAGCCAAATCATAACCAGCTTTATTCAAAATTTTAATCATCTCAACGCCTTTATCAAGAGAACCATAAACTGACCCCTGAATTTCGTCCCCTGCATCGAATAATAATACATTTTTATTCTCATCAATTAACTTTTTTTTGTATGCAGCTAAATTATTTAATCTTAAAAGTGGAATTATATTTTTATTTTCATCCTCCTTTTGATTTGCAATATAGCCATGAATATCATTAGTATATAAAATTTTGATCTCTTCATTTTTTCCACAAGAGCTTAAAGTTAAAACAAATATAAACATTAAAATAAAACTAAATATTTTTTTCATTTAAATTACCTCGAAACAATCATATGATGATTTTTAAACATTTCATCAATGGCAAGATATGTATTTTTATCTTCTTCTGAATAAATGCCATCTCTTACTCTTCTCCAAGTTAACACAAAACCACCTACTGGCTTTTTTGTTTTATATGATAATTCTTCTCCTTGAATTCTCATATATTTTTTATTTTTAATTAAATCCATAATTCACCAACCACTATTCATTATTTTTAATATTATGAGTTTGATATGCATATTTTTCAACTTCATATTCTTTAATTGTTTTATACTTATTTTCATTAATTTCTTTAAGAGAAATTGAATCCATTAAAATATTAGTTAAATGTTCATATTCGCTATATTCATCTATCGATGCCATGACTAGTGCATTTCTAAAATATTTAGCATGCTTACCTATAAAATCAATATTTACCTTCAATTCTATCTGCTTAACAAATAAGTATAGAAATGTTGTTACAGTTCTAGTATTTCCTTCTCTAAATGGATGTATCCTCCATAATTTTGAAATAAATACAACTATTTTATCTATTTTTTCTTTAGATTTTAATTCACTCCAATTAATTTTAATAAATTCTTTGTCTAATTTATTAAGATCAGTATTTATACTATTGTAATCTGAATAATTAACGGATAAACCAGCTAAAATAGGTTCTTCTTTATAAATGTTGATATTTCTTTTATTTCCTGCCCATTCATATAAATCAGAAAATAACATCTTATGAATCACAAATATATCTTTTAAAGATCTAATTAAAATGGGATTTCTAATTAAATTATTGATGTTCAAAGACACAATTGAATATTCAGCAGCATCTAATTTTTTTCCATCTTTAATATCAAGTTTATTAATTAAAACCTTTGTCCCAGGATATACATACTTATCTACCATTTGTAAATAGCCTCATAATACCAAATTTTGCTGTTTCATAATCAATATATCCTAACGAATATAGATGAATTAATTTTTTAGCTTCCACTGGAGGTTCATTTCCATCAACCGAATTAATAATATAAGATAATTCCTCGACATCATCCCTTCTATTAGAAATATCATTTAACTCAAAAGGGATACCTCTTTTTAAAACAACCTGTCTTAAAAACAAATCAATTGATTGACTTAAGGTCATTCCAATATTATTCAAGATAGTTTCAGATTCTTTTTTTATTTCTTCAGATATTCTTGCATGTATTACTTCATTTTTCACATTGATCACCTTACTATTATTGTATCACAAATGTGATACATAATCAATAATATCACTTCCTATTCTTAAAAGAAAAAGACCTATTGCTAGGTCTCTATCTTTCGCTACTTTTTATGTAACTTTTATGCTAAACAGGTTTGTCTTGCGACAAAATCGTTTAATTTTAGACTGGCAGGAATAGCTGGATTCGAACCAGCGCATGAGGGAGTCAAAGTCCCTTGCCTTACCGCTTGGCTATATTCCTAAATATTAAGGACAAATAAAAGTCCTTAATCATTTTACAAGATTATTATAAAAAATGCAAGTATTATTTATTTTTTAATCATCTAAATTATTTTCTTTGTATTCTTTTACTATTTTATCTATTTCTTTTAAGAATTCAGGTAGCTTATCCCAAGTTCCTAAAGTTGCACCTGATGCTTTAGGATGACCTCCGCCACCCCATCTTTCTGCAAGACTATTAATTATTGGTCCTCTACTTCTTAATCTTATTCTTATTTCTGTAGGATATTCAATAAATAAAGCCCATGAAGGACATCCTTCAATTGTTGAAATAGCTGTTACTTGATTAGCTGCCTCTTCATCAGTTACACCATATTTATTAATAATTTCTCTTGTCATTTTTATATATGCAAATCCATTCTCAGTAACATTGAAATTTTCTAAACAATATCCTCTTAATTTTAATGTTTTTACAGTTTCTACTGATAATTTGTTATCAATATAACCTAAACTAATACCAAAATCTAATAATATAGATGCCATCTTAAATGTTTTTGATTTTACAGAATCAAATTTAAATCTTCCAGTATCAGTTAAAATGCCAACATATAAAGCCATAGCAGCATCTTTTGTCATCTTTAGTTCTTTATTATAATTTAAATAAAATTCAGTTATTATTTGAGCACAAGCTGGAGCAGTATCATCAACATAATTATAATCACCAAATGCTTCAACATTAGGATGATGATCAATTTTTATTATATAATCACAATTTTTATATCTTTGATCAGATACTCTCTCTGAGTTAGCTATATCAACACATATTCCTAAAGAACCCTTGAAATCAGCATCATTAGCCATAGTAGGTTCACCAATAAAAGAAACATAATCAGATGTTTCACCAGAAACAATTACTTCTTTATTAGGGAATGATTCTTTAATAATTCTTGCTAAACCATATTGACTACCAATGCAATCTCCATCAGGTCTAACATGACCAAATATCAGGATTTTATTATATTCTTTAATTTTATTTAATATGAATTCCATATAAAATCCTCCTTCTATTTTGGATAATCATTCTTTAGCTTTTCTAAATACCATTCTGTCAATTCTTTGTCTGTTGGGTTTTCAATATCCCCTGTATACCAAGCTTTAGCGCCTTTAAAGACATGATTATTATACCATACTGTATCTATATATTTTAAATTCTTTTCTGCTTCATAGTCAATAGTAAATCCATCAAGTTTATAATTTGTTGTCGCACCTAAGCCTTGAACTCCTACATTTGTTCCATCTAAATCAAAGCATATTGTTCCCATTGTTCCATTGAAATATAAATTATTTGTAAAATAAAGCATGGTTGCAATCGCTCTAGGGAATGGATGGTCAGATTCATTAATAGCGGCACTTACAAAACAATAATCTGGATTTAATAATTGTAATAAAGCCATTCTATTCCCACCATTAGTAGATTTATATCCTGTTGATTTATTATTAGCTGTTCCGACGTCTGTTCCGTGATGGCAAGCTTTATAAATAACAGTATCTTCTTTTTTCACATTCTTTAATGATGTCTCATTGGCGTGCTCAACCAATGTCTTTTCACCAACATTTTCCAAATCACCAGCACAGAATAATTTTGTATTCTTATAAGTGATTAATGTTGCTACACTATATGCATTGAAATCAATATCTCCAACTAAATCTGTATTTTTATCAGCATAATTAAATGTATCAAGAATTTCAACTGATAATTCACCTAAATTAATAATATTTGATAATCCACCAGTGTGCTTAACTGCTTCATAAGCTGAATAATAATGTGTCCCTTTATCTATAAATGATTGTCTTAAAGTGTTATATGTTTTATACATTGTGTAATTAGATCTCATATGACCAAAATCGATAATATTAGATATTGTTTTAACATTATCTAATGCTTTAGGGTCAGAATCAGAATTAGACATTTTTGTTAATCCACCCATATGATCACTATGGCAGTGTGTAACAACTAATATGTCTAGGTTTTTATCACTAGAGATATGCGAATCTACAAAATCTCTAACAAATTCTCCATCTCCTCTATCTCCAGCATCAATCAAAATATCATAATCGCCATATTTTATGAATAAAGAATCACCATATTCATCATGCATTTCAATGGAATAGATTTGAACATCTCCATTAACCTCAATAGGGACTTCATTATTACTATTATTTGTATTTTTATTAAACCATTTATCAAAATATCCATTATTATATAATATGAATGCAGTAACACCTAATGCAATTATAATTATTAAAATCACTATAAATATTATTGGATATTTTTTTGCTATTTTTTTAGTTGTGTTATATGCTTTTTTCTTTTGCCTTTTCGTTGCCATAATAATCCCTCATAAAAATTTTATCATATATAATAAAAATAAAGAAGAGTAAAACTCTTCTTATTTTATATTTGTGGGATTACTCCTACTGTTCTTAGTATTAAATATGTTAAATATAAAGCATAAATTACAAGGAATATTATACCCATTTTTTTATTTAATTTTTTAGTTAATGCAAAACCAAATAATAACAATGTTACAGTCATCATAACAACTAAATCAATAACTATTTCACTACCTGTAGTTAATGGATTTACTGTCGCGGAAATACCTAAAACAAATAATATATTGAATATATTAGAACCAATAACATTACCTAATGCAATATCATTTTCGCCTTTTTTAGCTGCAACAACGCTTGTTACAAGCTCTGGTAAAGATGTTCCAACAGCTACAATTGTTAATCCTACTAATGATTCAGCTAAATCATGATTAATTCCCATAGCAGTCGCGCCAGTAACAGCTAAACCTTTAGCTCCAAAGACAACAAATTCACCGCCAGCAGCTATACCTGCTGCACCTAAAATGACAAATAATATTGCCTTCCACATATTCATATCTTTTATTTCTTCTTGGTTTCCTTCTACTGGATGTCTTCTAGCATCGATTACTAAGAATGCTATATAAGCAATAATTAAAACTATAAATATAATACCCATCCATCTAGTAATAACATAATTACCAGTTGCGCTACCATAAATTATTACAAATAAGAATAACAATAATGAAACACCAATTAAGACAGGAAATTCTTTATATAAATTACTCTTTTTTATTATTATAGGTGTAAAAATTATTGATAAACCTAATACCAATAATATATTGCCTATATTTGAACCAACAACATTACCAATCGCTACATTTGCATTACCACCATCTATTAAACATCCAATAGAATCTGATACTGAAACTGCAAGTTCTGGTAAAGATGTTCCCATCGCAACAACAGTCAAACCAATAATCATTGGGGCTATATGTAATTTTTTAGCGATAGCTGAGGCAGAACCTACAAACAAATCACAAAACTTAACCAAGAAGAAAACACCAACAGCCATAAATGCAATTAATATTAAAATCTTGGGGGCTGCAGCCCAACCTTCATAAAATTCAGGAATCATCAAATAACCTTCTTTCTAAAAATAAAAGACTCCTACCAAATGGTAAAAGTCTCGAAATTTAACTTATGTACGAGTATTTTTTAATACTGGGTATGACGACACATAATCCTGTATAACAGGTTTCTACTCCCTTTTATGGAATCTATTAAAATACGAAATAATAATATCACAATTGATGATAATAATCAATTACGATATTTATATCACTAACAAAAAAGAAAAACAGGATTAAATCCTGTTTATGCTTTAGTTGAATATTTAGAAGCTATTTTCATGAAATCTATTCCATTTACATAATCATTTAAAGCATCACATGCTTTATCAACTGCTTGATTGATTGTTGCAAGCTCATCTTCATTAAGCTTTTTTAATACCCAATCAACAACTGGAATATTTGCATCCCTACCGATACCAACTTTTATTCTCTTATAATTTTCAGAATGAATATGATTAACTATATTTTTGTGACCATTATGACCACCACTAGATCCATGATCTCTTAATCTAATTCTTCCAAGTGGTGAATCTAAGTCATCACTTATTACAATAATATCATCAACTTCTATTTTATAATAATTCATTACTGCAATAACTGATTCACCAGACAAATTCATATAAGTCATTGGCTTTAATAACATAATCTTTTCACCATTTATTGTTTTAGTACCTATAGCACCCTTTAATTTAGAATCTAATTTGAATTCTATATTATTTCTTTTGGCAAATTCATCAATAATTATAAAACCAACATTATGTCTTGTTAATTCATATTGAGATCCTGGATTTCCAAGTCCAATAATTAATTTCATTATTATAATAATTCTCTCTTACTCTTATCATAAGAATATGTGAATAAACCTGATAATGGTTCATCTGATAATATTCTTAAAATACCATGTCCTAATAATTGACCAACTGATAAAACTGTAATCTTATCAATCTTCTTTTCAGGAGCTAATTTAATAGTATTAGTAATAATCATTTCTTTTAAGCAAGAATTTTGAATTCTTTCGATTGCTGGGCCAGATAATACACCATGAGTAACAGCAGCATATACTTCAGTTGCGCCAGCTTCAAGTAAAGCCTTAGCACCAATAGTTAATGTACCAGCTGTATCACACATATCATCAACTAAAATACAAGTCTTACCAGCAACATTACCAATAATATTCATAACCTCAGCCTTATTTGGTTCAGGTCTTCTCTTATCTATAATAGCAATTGTTGTGTCTAATACTTTAGCATATTCTCTTGCTCTTGTAGTTCCGCCATGGTCTGGAGATACAACAACAACATTTTCTAAATGCTTATCCATTAAATAGTTTGCAATAATTGGAAGTCCCATGAAGTTATCAACTGGAATATCGAAGAATCCTTGTTCTTGTGATGCATGAATATCCATTGTAATAACTCTATCAGCTCCAGCAACTTGTAATAAGTCTGCAACTAATTTAGCGGAAATAGGTTGACGACTACGAGCCTTTCTATCTTGACGGCTATAGCCATAATAAGGAATTACTAAGTTGATTGTTTTTGCTGATGCACGCTTTAAAGCATCACACATAATTAATAACTCCATTAAATGATCATTAACAGGAGCTGATGTTGGTTGAATAACAAATATATGATGACCTCTTACAGTTTCATTAATTTGTACATTTATTTCACCATCAGCGAAATGAAGAACATCACAGCTTGATAGAGGCACACCTACAGCCTCTGCAATTTCCTCTGCTAATTCTTTATTTGAAGATAAGCTAAAAATTTTAACTTTCTTTCCTAATAATATTGACACAATAATGCCCCCTTAAATATTCAAAAATTATCCATTTGAATTATATCACACTTGCTGTCAAAATCAAACAATAAAACATCTTTTATATTTAATATTTTAAATATATAGTTACAAGTAACTATTATGTGCTTATGAATGCGTTTTATCCAAAACAAAAACCTCCAAATAGGAGGTTAAATTTATTTTATTATATCTTCAACTTTTATATTTTTGTAATATAATTCTTGAGCTAATGTATGAGCTAAAGTTAATAAAACATCTAAATCAAGATTTTGCCAAATACGACCTCTAACATTTTCAGTAATATCAGCTCTTACATAACCAAATAACTTATTCTTAAATCTTAATTCAATATAAGCACTTGAATATATTCCTTCTTCTAATGAAGACTTATCAATAGGTGAGGCTAATTCACCATATAAGAATGTATTCCTATAATATATACCTATTGTTGGGTTTACATATTTAGTTAATAAAACTGAAGTCAATGCCTTAAAATCTTTTTTTCTACATAAAGGATGGAAATATTCAAAATATAATTTGTCATCAGTTTGAATACATAAATGGTCAATCATAAAATAATTGCCTAAATAATTTATAGTATCGGTTATACCTTTTGAAAATTCTTTTGAATTAGTAATACCATTATATACTCTTGTATGTAAATACATTGACGAAACAATTCTATCTCTACTTGAAATTAAGTTAATATTTGCATGCTTTTCAGGCAAATAAATGATAAAACAGTTTCTACCTTTCATTTTTCCACGATATAAAGCTTTATCACCTAACTCAAATAATCCATCAATTGATGTTGCATCCTTAGGGAATCTAGATGAACCAATAGTAACAGTAATATTTAATTCATCTATTTTTTCATCACCTGTATTTGAAGAAACACTTAATAATGTATGATATATTTCCCATATAGCATTATAATCCACGATGTTTTCTAATATTATTAAAAATTCATCTCCACCATACCTACCAACAACACCTATATTATCAAGTTCTTGTTGAACTTTTTTAGCTATTGCTTTTAAAACTTCGTCACCAAAAAGATGTCCGTGATCATCATTAACATATTTAAAATTATCAATATCTAATATAGCAAAAGAAAATGGCTTATTATTTGATATTAAATTATCAATATATTGAATGATAACATCTCTTCTATAAAGACCTGTTAATTCATCAACCTGTTCTTGCTTATCTTTAAAAAACTCTTTATTCACTTAAATCGCCTCAATTCGTTACCGAAATACATTGATAATATTCTAACTTAATTACATTAAAATGTCAAATTTATAGAAGTTAAAACATTTTAAAAAAATATACTAAATTTTACTCAAATTGAATGTTTTCCATCTTCCTTTATGCCATCTAACAACAAATATAGCAGCCCTTATACATTCATCTAAGGCCATTGCCATCCATACTCCTAATAACCCCATATTTAAAATATATGGTGACCCAAATATAAATGATCCTAAAACAGCTACGCTCCAACAAAATATAATGGCACTTACTGTAGGAAACACAACATCACCAGATGTTTGTAATGCTCTAACATATACAATATTAAAGGCTCTACCAAATTCAAGCGCTATTTCAATACCCATAACACCCTTGGCTATCTTTAAAAGTTCAGGATCACTTACATGGAATATTCTAAACATATAATCAGATAATAAAAAGAAAATTAATGCCATAGCTGTAGAAACAACAATAGAAATATTCCTTGTCTTTTTCACAATAGTATCAACAGCTTTAGTTTCGCCAGCTCCTAATAATTCACCAACAATTACTTGCATCGCCTGACTAACAGCTGATGTAAATAAATATGTTACCATCGCAAACATAGATGCATAAGTTTTAATATTACCTATACCAACATTATTCATATTGTAAATAACTATTTGATTTACAACTATTTGAATAATAATTTGGCTTGTTTGATATGATAAAGATTCTCCACCTGATGGAGCACCTACTCTTAAAATCATCTTTACCATTCTTCGATTATGAATAAATTTTTTGAAAGATAAAGATACTCCTACTTTTTTAATGTAAATAATTAACAAAATAATAAATCCTATTATTCTAGAAATTGATGATGATAAAGCAACACCAATAATAGGCATATCTATTTGTGCAAATACATTTATTAAAACGATGTTCCCAACAATATTTATAACATTCATAATAATGTTAGTAATCATTGATTCTTTCATAAAACTATTAGCTTTTAAATATGAAGATAATGTAGTAGCCATTATCTGAAACACTATAGATCCACCTGCAATCATAGAATATAAAATTGCATCATTTAATGCAGATTCAGGTGTTTGAATCCACACTAAATAAAATCTTGATAATAAAACAACAATCGCAGTTATTATTAATGAAGTAATAAAATTAAACCAAAATGAAGAATAATAAACCTGTTCTTCTTTATTTTTATCCTTAGCTCCTCTATATTGAGTTATTAATATAATTGAGGCGCTGGATAACACGATAAAGACATTTAAAATAACATTTATAACCGTATTAGCGTTAGCAATACCATTTACAGCATTCTCATATTGACTCATCATAATTTGATCAGAATAACCTACAACAAGCTGTAATAATAGCTCAATAAAAATTGGAACTGTTAATAAAAGCATATATTTATTTTGTAATAATTTATTTTTTCTTGCTTCATCCATAATAATTAACCCCAAATAATTATATTATTAAAAAACAAAAAAGCAATAGCATAAACGCCATTGCTTATGTTTTATTATTAAATTTTATTAATCATTGAAAATATCTTCTTCAATATCTTCGTAATCAAATAATTGGAATAATGCCTCACTTTTTGATAATGCCTCGTATTCATCTTGCATCTTCTGATACTTATCTAATACTTCAGCTTCTATAAGCTTAGCTTCTTCCATTATTTCATCAAAATCATCCATAAGATGCTTAACAATTCTTTTATCAAGCTTACCTGCTTCGGCATCTTCTTTTAAAATCTTTTTTATTAAATCATCATCAAATGATTTTTTATAGCTTCTTTTACAATAAAGAGCACTTGCTATGTCCGCAACAGCTATTATTTTATCAGCGACTGATAAATCAATTTCAGTTAAACCATTTGGATAGCCAGATCCATCAAGCTTTTCATGGTGATTAGCTGCTATATCAACAATCTTATATGAAAAACATCCTTCAATTATTTCTCTTGTATATACAACATGCTTACGCATTTCATCTCTCATTTCACCTTCAAGTTTACCAGGGAATGTTAAAATTTCTCTTGGAACTCTAATCTTACCGATATCATGAACTAATCCAGCAAGCTTAATCTCAAGAATTTGACCTTCAGTCAATCTACTTCTTTTGGCTAATTCTTCAGCGATTTTAGCAACAGTAACTGTATGAGCTAATGTTTCATGATTATGGAATTCAAATGAGAAGTTTGTTGTATCAACGAATCCTAATAATTCTTCAACTGAATAATTAGCTAACGAAATATATTTACTAGTTTCATAAATATATAGACTTGCACTACTATTAAGCTTGTCTAATATATCAGGATCATTATTTAATAATTTATACATCTTCTTTATCTGATCAGGATGGAATATTCCTCTTGGATCATTTTTAATCAAATCAAACATTTCATCAATTGTATATTCTTGATAATTATAAATAATAATTTGATTAACTAAAGCTAATAATAAACCAGCACTATGATATTTATTATCATCGTTTCCTTCCAAATATTTACTTTTATAGAATAAAATTGGTCTTGCAAAATCGCCAAATGGTGAACAATTCTTCAAAAAACTATAGCTTGAAGCTGCGGCTAATGCATTGTTGGATATTGTTTTATCCATATAGAAAACACCAATATCCTTTAATAAGCATAATAATACTAGTTTTCTTGATTCTTCATCATCTAATGGTTTATATTTTTCTAAATATCTTTTAAGTATGAATGCACTTTTCATACTACTATCCATATGTTGATTATTTATTTCATTTAATACCTTTCTTAAATATTTTAAGATTGTATTATCGTTGAAATAATAAATGATATTAGAGTTTTTTCTAATGCTATTTCCTTCCACAAAACTCACCACCGAAAAAAGAGATTAATTTTATTATAATTCAATATTAATCTCTTATCAATTTAAAATATTATTTTTAAAACATTGGTGCGAATAAATTTAAAATGAACGCAATAAGCTTTTGGTATAATGGTCTTTTCTTCCATATCTCATAGCTTACTAGCTCCGAATCATTTAATGCATCCAAAAAGTCCGCACACATATTATAAATTTCTTTATTATCTATTATTAAAGCTCCACATTCATAATGTAAAAACAAGCTTCGATAATCCATATTAATAGTTCCTATAAATGCATATTTATTATCTACAATAATGTTTTTAGCGTGATTAAATCCTGGAGTAAATTCATAAATCTTACCGCCATATTTTATAATTTCACGATAATTTTCTCTACCCATATAAAAAGGCATCTTCTTATCAGGAATCTTAGGCATTAATATTCTAACATCTACTCCTTCTTTACATTTTAACGCAATTAAATTAATCATTGTATCATCAATAATAAAATATGGAGTTGATATATATAATGATTTTCTAGCCTTAGAAATCATTGATGTAAATAAATCATATGCTGAATTTGATTTATAAAGAGGTCCATCTCCAAATGGAATAATATAACCTTCATTTTCAAATACTTCATATTCTTGTTTAGGATTATAAGTTACTAATTTTTTAGTTGATGTATACCACATCTCAGAAAACAATACAGTAAATGTAAATGCGCATCTTCCTATGAATTTACCACAATTGTCTCTCCAATATCCAAATTTTTCTTTTTTATGAATATATTCATCTGCCAAATTATCTCCACCACAATACGCAATAATACCATCTATTACAACAATCTTTCTGTGGTCTCTATAATTTGCTAGAAAATTAAAATTTAAGCCTAATGGTTGGTATCTTGCTATCTCACAATTAGGTATCATAGCTATTTTCTTTACTAATTTTCTTAAAGATCCTTTTAAACTGCCAACATCATCATAAAGAATTCTAATTGAAACTCCTTCTTTTCCTTTAGCTAACAATGTTTCATATAGTTCATTCATCAATTGACCTTTAGCTATAATAAAGAATTCTAAATAAACATAGTCTTTGGCTTTTTTTATTTCTTCTAACATATCTTTGTATTTTTCTTCACAATTTTTGAAAAATATAAATTTAGAATCTGAATATGTTGGAGCGAATGTTTCATCAGCTAAAATTTTTGCAAAGTTATATCCATATAAATCCTTATCAACTAATTCTTCAATATCAGTTTTAGTTGGAATTAATTCAATTGCTTTATGAATTTTATTTCTTTTTCTTTTTGATAATCTTCTAGATGTTGAATTAAAAATATAAATAGGAATAAAAAATACAGGTAAAACTAATATCAAAATTGACCATGTTAATTTATAATTAGTACTCATTGGCTTATGAATAACATATAAAACATGAAATACACTATATATCTCAACACCCAAATAGATAAATCCTACAACTGATTGATTATTCGTTTGATAAAGCATATAAAAAACATATAAGAAATAAATTAAAGCTCCTTGAGCGGCTAATAAGATCAAACCTAATGTTATTGCAATTATTCTTTTCCATAAAGGTAAGCTTCGTCTTTCATTTTCTGTCATAGGCTCTTCCTTTCATAGAAAGACCATATTTCTTTATCTCCATTAAAATATGATAATTCCTTTTTATATTCAAATTTTGATCTTAAAGTTATTAGGAATGGTTCATAATCAATTATTAAAGAATCCTCCTTAATAATTAAATATGTAACATTATCCTTAACATAATTATTTAATTCATCATATAAGTCATCATATAGTCCTTTTTCTTTCCACTCGGTTTGTTTAGTGAAAATTTTAAAATTTGGAACTCTCTCTAAAACTGAATAACTATTAGGAACAGTATCAATTGCTAGATAATCTCCATCTTTTTTCTTTGAATCCATATATTCTTTTACATCTACTAGTTTTAAATGGCTTTTCGCTCCACTTTCAGATGTGCTATTTAATATCGCAGATGGCAAGAACATTGCATAAATAATTAATCCAAAGAACGTAACTATTGCGATAACATATTGAATAAATCTTTTATATTTTATTTCATTTATATCAAAATATCTTAAAGGAAAGCCTAAAGCTAATAAATATAATGGTAGGAATACCTTAAAGTGAGTAATATGAATAAAGAATACACATCCATATGCTAAATATAAAGGTAATACAACCATCATAAATATTTTTAATTCTTTAGGATAATCATTTCTAAATGACATTAGTAAACCAACTATCGCGAAAGATGTTTCTAAAGACATCATTACACATAATAATTTCATACTATCATTATTAGCAAGCATTCTACCAGTATATCCAAAATTCTTAACGAATGTATAATCAATCATTTCATTAAAGTATCCACCAGTAAGTGTTAATAGCATTACAAAACCGCTTGTTACAACCGCTCCACTTAATCCTAATAAAATATATTTAGGTAATTTTATTTTACATTTGTTAATAACTGTATAAACAATGATAAATAAGCCTACAGAGGCAGAAATAAAAATATCTATTGGTCTAGTGAATAATAATATACCGAAAACTAATCCATCTAAGAATATCGCTCTTGAAAGGATAACATCATTTTTAGACATTACACCCTTAACAACGAAATTAACAGGTAATAAATATGCCCACATAAATGAATCAGAAACTATTGTTCCTTCAAAATTGATTAAGTAAATTAATAAAAAGAAAAACGTAAATAAACCAATGCTTCTTCTTCTTAAACCTAAATTTTTACCCAAGTCTAAAACGCTGAATATAGCAATTGATGTGCATATAGATTGAAGTAAATAAAAGCCTATACTTTTATGCATCCACGCACCAATAAGTGCATAATAGAATAGATATGGACCGCTGTTTTCAGCTAAATCAATGTATGGCTTCAAACCATTTTTCATACCGTATCCTAATACTTTAATAGTTGAAGAAACTTCTCCAAATCCATTTGATTCTAAATATAAAGGTGATACTGAATAACAAAAAAATAGTGTTGTTAAAAAGCCTAAAGCTAACGCCACTAGGGATAGTGATATATAATATCTTTTATTATTTTCAGAAAAATAATCTAATAATTCATTTATTTTCTGAAGCATAAAATCACCCCCTTAAAATCAAAACTTGTACATTTTACAATAATTTTAACACAAAATAATAATTATTGTTAAATAATTAGTATTTTCATAATGTTTTCATTATTTTTTATGTTAAAATTTTATTAATTAGGGGGTATTAATTTTATGAAAATTAAAAAAATATTATTACCTTTATCGGCACTTCTTTTATTAGCTTCTTGTTCTTCTCCAGCAGACCCAAATAATAAGGATCCTGAACCAGAGGGAGAAAAGGAAACCTATAATGAACTTGATGATATGGAGAAGATTCAATATAGTGCTGGCGGAGTGATAGAAAACAAACTAGAAAGCTTCGAAAAATATAAAAATACTGAATCTCATATTAAAGTTAAAAATGAAAATGAATTTTTAGATGCCATCCATAAAGCTAAAAATACTTATACTACTGTATTAAACAACGATGGTACACTTACTCAAACTGTAAATGAGGCATCTAATGTTCATATTATCGAAATAGAAAATGATTTAGACCTAGGATACAACAAAATCAAAGATTATGCAATTCAAAAGGAATATTCTTTTGTAAAGAATTGGGCTGAAGGATTTGGTGATACTTCTTTTGATTTTTATTCATATGATCCTCTAGTTGAATCAGGTATAGGTCAAATTGAAATATCAAGATTAAAAGATGTATTAATTTTTTCCAAAAATGGATCAAAAATAATACATGGTGGATTTAAAATTAATTCATGTAATAATGTCGCTATTAGAAATTTAAAATTTGATGAAATATGGCAATGGGAAGATTCAAAATCTGATTCCCCTACAAAAACAATAGGTGACTACGATGTTTGGGGTTGGGCTTATTTTAAAATTGGATTTAGTGATAACATTTGGATTGATCATTGTGAATTTGGTAAATCATATGATGGACAAATTGATGTTTCAAACCCAACATATAATACTCCAAGCACATATAGTAGTGCTCCACTAAATGGCTCTGGATTTGAAAATGTTCATATTTCTTTCTGTAATTTTAATGCTGGATCTGATGATCAAAATGGTTATATTTATAAAATGATGTCAGAAATAGAAGCTGATTATCAATTATGGAAATCTAATCCAGATGGATATCAAGAAACAACCGATACATGTAGATATTATAGAAGCTTACGTGAAATAGGTGCTTCTTTTGAAGATATATTATATGGTGCTGCGATACCTCAAAAGAAGGGCTTCCTATTAGGTGACACTGGTAATTCTGCTGGTGGTCAATTATTAACTGAAGATATTACATTTAAGGCTGGAAAAACATATTATAAGGTTGGTAGCTATGAACCATCTAATGGTAGAGCTAAAAAAGGTGGAGCTTTAGTTGCCGGAACTGATTATCAGGTTGGTGATGTAATAGCTGATAGAAAATATACAGTTTATAATGTTTACTTAGGAAAAGATGTTGAGATAAGTGATTATTTTGAAATAATAACACCAGGACCTGATTATTACAATAATCTAAATTTAAAGGTTTCATTCAATTCTTGTATTTTTAAAAATATAGAAGATAGATTACCAAATCTAAGAGGTGGTATTGCCTATTTCTATAACTCAATTATAGATGCGAGCCAATATCACGAATATGAAAAGAAAAATTCATTACAAAATTGTAAGAGTTTGATCGGAAGTAAAGCTTCTAATGGTAAATATAAATTAGCTTTAGTATCTCAAGCAGGAATATCTGTAATAGGTGGTTCTATCTACGCTGATACAGTTATATATAAAGGCTATAATGAATTAATGAAAAATAATAATATTATATTTGAAGGTCAATATGCTGATTTAGATAATAGCGGTTATAAGCTAGTAAATGTTTTATATTCTAAAGATAGCTTATTATTAAAAGGTTCTACTGGTTCTACTAATCCATTTAGTGCAGTATGTAAAACAAATCACCTTTCTCCAAACTACTTCTCATTCCATAATGATCAAGAACAATTACCGTTCACAATCACACAAGCAAATAATGAATTAACAACAGCCGATGGCTTAGATATGTATTTTACTGCATATCCTGCAGGTACTCGTGAAGGAATAAATTATTATTTAGTTAAATATTAAAAATTAAAGGCCGTATCTTATGATACAGCCTTTTCATTTTGTTCTTCATTGATATATTTAATTACAATCTTAATCACTTCTTTTGGTAATTTTAATCCTTGTGTAAATGGATTTAATACATATCCTTCAATATAATCGTTATTCACAATTGAATCATTACATAAATCCTTAAATACATAATTTACCTTTTTCATTTTCTTTAATTCATCATTAATGATTTGATGGTCACCTGAAAAAATTGGAATATAATTTTGTTTTAAGCTATCTGTTATAACAAGTGGTGTTATAGCATCATCATTTAATTTTTTTAAATTATTGTCTCCTAATTCTTTATTAATAAGAATAACATTTGTATTAATTAATTCTTCTATTAATTCAGCGAATTTTTCATTTGTATTATTCTTTATAAAATCATCAACCATTAAATCTATTTTATTTATTTTTTTGAATTCCATTATAAAAATCCATTACCTTTCTTTTTAAATCATAATTGTTAGTAACTACATTAATGTTTTGCCAATGAGGTGGATATAGTTCAACATAATTTTTATAAACAAATCTCTCATCTAATAATATAGCTACACCCTTATCATCCATAGTTCTAATAACTCTACCTACAGCTTGAATTACCTTTGTAAAACCAGGATATCTATATGCATAATCAAATCCTTTTTGATATTTTTCTTCAAAATAATCCTTTGAAATGTTATTTTGATCACATACTAAAGGCAATCCTACTCCTACTATTATAACACCAGATAAGCTATCTCCAATAAAATCTATTCCTTCACTAAATGTTCCACCTAAAACAAATAACCCAACCTTATTATTTGTCGTAGTCTTAAATTTATCAATAACATCATTCTTTTCCTGATCAGTCATATTATTCTTTTGAACTATTAATTCGTAAGAAGGCTCTACTATATTTTCTTCAACCATCTTTAAATACTGATATGACGGGAAAAATACGATATAATTTCCAGGATTAAGACTTGTTAATGTTTCAATAGATTCTAATATTGTATCTATACTTAATTCTCTATCATTATATTTAGTTGAAATATTTTTATTAATAATAATATTTAAATTATTTGGATTAAATGGAGATGGTAATTCTAAATATTTACCTTCACCACATGTCAATAAATCAGCGTGATATTTAATTGGGTATAATGTCGCAGAAAATAAAACAATACCTCTAATACTATTTTTTATTGTGTCTAAAATAAATTCGGATGCGTCTAAGCAATAATTATTAACAATAACATTATCATTTTCTAAATTTACAATTAATCTATGAGTATTTTTAAAAAATTTAGTTGAATTATTGAAATCCATTATTTTAAAATAAATTTCTAAAATTTTATCTTTATCTTTTATTTTCTTGTTTTTATTTTCTTCTAATATTTCATCACATTTTAATAATAATTCATGTAATATTTTATCTAAATTTAAATCAGGTTTAGTATCTACATAAATAGCTTTATCTACTATTTTTTCTCTATATCCTTCTATTATCGCTAATGCTTTATTCGCAACTGTTCTTATAGATGGTGTAAGACCAGTCATTAGCTTTCTTAAATTTCTAATATCATCTGATTCAATAAGACCTGAATACATTTCTTTTGATCTTGATATTAAATTGTGTGCTTCATCTACTAATACCTTAGGATGATACATATCATCCTCAAAGTATCTAATTAAATGAGCATGTGGATCAAATACATAATTATAATCAGCTATTATAACATCACAAAAATATGATAAATATAAGCTAAATTCAAATGCACAAATATTATGCTTATTAGTTATTTCTAAGATATTATTCATATCATATATATCATAATTATCAATTGCTTCTTTAGTCGCGGCCTTTAATCTATCAAAATATCCTTTAGCGAATGGACATTCATCAGGATTACAACTATATGCTTTTTTATTGCATATTTTTCTTTTAGCAACTATATCGATAACCTTTAGCTTTAACCCATTATTTTTTAATATTTTAATCGCATCTAAAGGTGCGTTTTTACCACTACCTTTGGCAGTTGTATAAAATAATTTATCTTTTTTCTTTAATGCCTTTAAAGATGAAAATAAGGTAGCCATAGTTTTGCCAATACCTGTTGGGGCTATAGCGTATAATATACCTTCATTATTTAAATTATCATAAACAGCCTTCATTAATTCTTTTTGACCATGTCTCATGTTCTTAAAAGGAAATGATATTTCTTTTATAGTTTTTTCTCTTAGTTTTTCAGCTTCTAATAGCTTATTATTAAATTCAATATATTCTGTTAAAGCTTTGAAAGTAAAATCTTCTAATTCTTCTTTACTAATATTTAAATCAAATGATTTAGTTTCATAATCAATAATAGAAATATAAGTTAATCTTATATCTATATTATCCATTTCATTTTGAAGTGCATATAAATAAGCATAAATTTTAGCTTGAGCTAAATGCTCTTTATGATAATCTAAATTAATTAAATCTAAATCAGATGTTGTAGATTTAATTTCTTCAATAATCATTTTACCTTTTCTAACTAATACTCCATCTATAAATCCATGAAGTAAATATGTACTATTTAGGATATTTATTTCTTGTTTAATATAATATTCAGAAATATCTTTTTCTTTATATTTACTTTGTAGATAATCATGGGCACGAGATCCTTCTTCCATATCATGGTTAGAAAAAAATTCAACTGTTAAATCGCCACTTGATTGATAAAAATATGCTAATTCTTTTACAGCAATTTTTTCCATAAGAATCCTCCTTGCCTAATAATCTATGATTATTTTATCACATACAAACATTAGAATAAATAAAGAAAAGGGCATTTAAGCCCTTAATCTTTTATTCTTCTTTTGCCTCTAATGCTTCAGCTACTTCAGGAGTTTCTTCCTTAGGGGCTACTAGAGCATCTGGCTCTTCATCCTCTGCCTTATCAAATACAGCGATTGAAGCAATCTCAGTATTATTCTTTAAAGTGATAATCTTAACACCTTGAGTCGCTCTTGATGTTTTTGATATTGAATCAACATGACATCTAATAACAATTCCTTGTTTAGTTGTTACTAAAATATCATTATCATCTGATACAGCATCTAAAGCTACTAAATCTCCAGTTTTATCTGTAGTATTCATAGCCTTAACACCTGAACCACCTCTTTGTTGAAGACGATATTCAGATATATCAGTTTTCTTACCATAACCATGGCTTGATAATACTAATACATAAGGTTTTTCTTCAGTAATTACAGCGAAGCCTACAATCTTATCATCCTTGCCAAGCTCCATACCCTTAACACCGGCACCATTTCTACCAATAGCTCTAACATTAGTTTCGTTGAAATGAATAGCTTTTCCGTTAGATGAAGCTAAAACAATTTCTCTTGTTCCGTCTGTTACTTCAACTCTATATAATTCATCATCCTCATCTAAAGTAATAGCGATAATACCATTTTGTCTAATATTTCTAAATAATGCTAAATTAGTTCTCTTAACAATACCCTTCTTTGTTACGAAGAATAAATATTTATCATCTTCCTTTTCAGCATTCTTATAATCCTCTACAGTACACATTGCTTGTAGGTGCTCATCATCCTGTAGATTTAAAATATTAACTAGAGGTATACCCTTTGATGTTCTATTTCCTTCTGGAATTTGATATCCCTTTGTAGTATATACTCTACCTTTATTTGTAAAATACATAATATAGTCATGAGTATGAACAGGTAAAGCAAATGCGATTGCATCATCTGTATGAGTCTTCATACCAGTGATTCCTACACCACCACGATTTTGTGCACGATATTCGCTTCTTTTCATTCTCTTAACATAGCCTTTTGATGTTACTGTAACAATAACATTTTCTTTTGCAATTAAATCTTCATTAGAAATATCTATTTCTTGGTTTAAGGCAATTTCACTACGTCTATCATCGTTATATTTATTCTTAATTTCAAGCATTTCTGAAATTAATATTTCATTTTTCTTTTCAGTGCTTGCTAAAACTTCCTTGAAATAATCAACTTCTTTTAATAAATCAAGACGCTCACTAACAAGCTTATCATAATTCATACCAGATAATCTTTGTAATCTCATATCAAGTATAGCTTGAGCTTGGACATCATCTAAATTGAATCTATCCATTAATTTTTGTTTTTCAGTACCATCTTTTGTATTTCTAATTAAATGAATTACTTCATCAATATTATCATGAGCTATCAATAAGCCCTCTAAAATATGAATTCTATCTAAATCACGCTTTAAATCAAATTCAGTTCTTCTAGTTATAACATTTATTTGATGCTTAATATAAACATCTAATGCATCATGTAATGTAATCGCAACAGGTCTATTATCAACTAAACATACCATGTTCATACTATAGCTTGATTGAAGCTGAGTATATTTATAAAGCATATTTAGAATTACATCAGGATTAACATCTCTTTTTAATTCAATTACAATACGAAGGCCAGCCATAGATGACTCATCTCTTAAATCTGTAATACCTTCAATAATCTTATCCTTAACAACCTGAGCAATTCTTTCCATTATTCTTTGCTTATTAATACCATAAGGTATTTCAGTAACTACTATTTCGTATTTACCATTTTCAAGCTCATCTATATGAGCCTTACTTCTAATAATGATTGAACCATTACCAGTTGTATAAGCACTATGAAGTCCATCTCTACCTAAAATCAAACCACCTGTAGGGAAATCAGGGCCCTTAATATATTGCATTAAATCTTCACTTGTTAGTTCAGGATTTTTTATTAATGCAACACATCCATCAATTACTTCTCCTAAATTATGTGGAGGTATATTAGTTGCCATACCTACGGCAATACCTGTAGTACCATTAACTAATAGATTTGGAATTCTTGCAGGTAATAAAACTGGTTCAACTTCAGTTGCATCATAGTTTTCACAAAAATCCACAGTATTCTTATCAATATCTCTTAGCATTTCCATAGCTATTTTTGACATTCTAGCTTCTGTATAACGCATCGCAGCTGCGCCATCGCCATCAATGTTACCAAAGTTACCATGTCCATCAACTAATGGATATCTATAGCTAAAATCTTGAGCCATACGAACCATTGCTTCATAAATAGATGAATCTCCATGTGGGTGGTATTTACCCATTACGTCACCGACAATTCTCGCTGACTTCTTATGTTGTACATTAGAGAAAATTTTTAGTTCATTCATTCCATAAAGAATTCTTCTTTGTACTGGCTTTAACCCATCTCTAGCATCAGGAAGAGCTCTTGCAATAATTACACTCATCGCATAATTAAGGAATGAGGTTTTCATCTTGTTATTAACATCTAATTGTTCAACTGAATCTTCTTTTCTTTCCTCTAGAGCTTTTTCAAACTCTAAATCCTTATCATTCATTGCCATATAATAATTCTCTCCTAAATATCAATGTTATCAGCGAAATGAGCATTATTTTGAATAAATAATTTACGAGGCTCTACCTCTTCACCCATTAACATTTCAAATGTTTGATCTGCGACCTGTGCATCCTCTAGATGAACTCTAGTTAATGTTCTAAATCTTGGGTCCATTGTTGTATCCCATAATTGAGATGGATCCATTTCACCAAGACCTTTGTATCTTTGAACATCATATTTCTTACCAGCATATTTTTCTTTCTTGATTGCCTCAAGGCTTTCATCTGAATATACATAATCCATTTGTTTACCAAATTGAATTCTATATAGAGGTGGCTTAGCAACATAAACGTAACCTGCCTCAATTAAGCCTCTCATAAATCTATAGAAGAAAGTTAATAATAAAATACAAATATGCTCTCCATCAACATCGGCATCGGTCATGATTACAATCTTATGATATCTAGCCTTAGTGATATCAAATTCTTCGCCAATACCTGTTCCGATTGCACGAATCATTGTTTGAATTTCTTGATTTTCTAAAGCTCTAGCAAGCTGAACCTTTTGAACATTTAAAACCTTACCTCTAAGTGGTAATATTGCTTGATAATTAGAATTTCTACCTGTTTTTGCAGATCCACCGGCTGAATCACCCTCTACTAAATAGATTTCTGATTTTGCAGGATCCTTACAACGACAATCTGATAGCTTTGATGAAAGCATTAAATTATCAAGTGGAGATTTTCTTCTTGTTGCGTCTCTTGCAGCTTGAGCTGCCTTTCTAGCACGAGATGCAGCTAAAATCTTTTCAATTATAGTTTTAGCATCAACTGGATGCTCAGCTAAATATCTTTCTAATGATTCACCAAATGCTTTACTTACTAATCCTCTTACCTCTGGATTACCAAGCTTTGATTTAGTTTGTCCTTCAAATTCAGGATTAGGGTGCTTAATTGAGATAATAGCAACTAAGCCCTCAAGAGTATCTTCTCTTGTTATGTCCTCATCCTTTTTGAATAACTTATTATTTTCAGCATATTTTCTTAATTCCCTTGATAAGGCTAGCTTAAAGCCTTCCTCATGATGTCCACCTTCGTTAGTTGTAACATTATTAACGAATGAATAAATAATTGAGTTATATGATGTATTATATTGCATAGCAACCTCAATAATTACATCACGCTTTACTTCAATACCATTTGAATTTAGTTCCTTATATGAGCCTATTGAATTAGTATAGATAATATCAGGATTAATTATTGTTTTTCCTTGTCCTAGGAATTGAACATATTCTTTAATACCACCATCATAGTGATATGTATTTGAAATAATATTTTCAGGGTCTCTTAAATCTTCAATTGTGATTGTTAAAACACTATTTAAGTATGCAGTCTTTTGCATTCTTTCTCTAATAGTTTCATAATCAAATATTAAAGTTTCATGGAACATTTCATAATCTGGCTTAAATGTAACGATTGTTCCTGTATGATCTGAAGTATCATGTTCATATAAATCTTGAACAACTGCACCACGCTCAAATCTTTCTGTATACATTTTGCCATTTCTCATTACAGTTACTTCTAGCCATTCAGATAATGCGTTAACTACAGATGCACCTACACCATGTAGACCACCTGATACCTTATATGCACCATCATCAAATTTACCACCAGCATGTAATACTGAAAAAATAGCCTCAAGTGCAGGACGCTTTGTTTCAGGGTGTAAATCAATTGGCATACCTCTACCATCATCTGTAACTCTTATTATGCTTGCAGGATGGTCTGGATTTTTGTTATCATCAGGTAATATTTCAACCTTTATATGAGATGCATATCCAGCTAAAGCTTCGTCAACAGAGTTATCTGTAATTTCCCAAACAAGGTGATGTAAACCAGTCTTGCCAGTTGAACCAATATACATACCTGGACGCTCTCTAACTGGCTCTAATCCTTTTAAGATACGAATGTTCTTAGCACCATAATTATTGGCATCTGGATTATTACCTGTTAATTCAGCTATTTCCTTTTTTACTAAATCATTGTCCTTTTCCATATTATTTCTCCTTAATATCTATACTCTTAATACTAAAGCATCTTTTAGAATCTCATCTGGAATTTCTAAAATTGTTGTTGTAGTAATAAAAACCTGTTTATTGTTTTTCAAATAACTTGTTAAGCTTGCTATTCTATCCTTATCAAGTGCCTGATAAATATCATCAAGGAGCATAATAGGTTCTCCCTTTAATTCCTTTATTACTTTTGCTAAGGCAAGCTTAATAGCTATATAAATAATTCTTGATTGCCCTTCTGAAGCAAATTTTTCTGCTTCTAAATCATTCATTAATATCTTAAAGCCATCTCTATGAGTTCCAATTTGAGTAGCTTGATATTTAATATCTAATTGCTTCTTCTCATCAAAAGAGCCTAATACATTATCTGGATTATATGATGGCTCATATAGAAGCTTTATAGATTCTATTTTCATATCTTTGGATATATCTTTTAAATAATAATTAAGCTTATCGATAAGATATATTCTAGAATCATAAATATATTTAATTGATTCAACTAGCTGATTTGTTAAAACATCCAGCATCAAATTATCTATATTTTTAGATTTTAATAAAACATTCCTTTCATTTAATGTCTTTTTATATTTGCTTGATTCATTCAAATATTTTTTATTTAAGATTGAAATATTTAAATCTAAAAATCTTCTTTTATCTCCTTTTGATCCTCTTATTAAAGAAATATCTGTTGGAGCTATCATAACAACATCAATATTACCTAAATAATCACTAGATTTTTTTATTTCATTACCATTGATAAATAAATTCTTATTTTCTTTTGAAATAACAACCTTATATTTTTTCTCAGCATTGATTTCAATTTTAGAAAATGGTTCATTAAATTTAATTACATTTTCTAAATTATTTTCTCTATGTGATTTAGTAGTACTTGCTATAAAAATAGATTCAAGTATTGATGTTTTACCACGTGCGTTTTTTCCACTTATAATAACTAAAGAATTATTTGTATTTAATTTTAAATTATCAAATTGTCTAAAATTATTTAATGAAATATTATTTATCATACAATTTTAATAATCTTATTTTCTACTTTGATAACATCATTTGGATAAAGCTTTCTACCTCTTCTATTATCTGGTTCATCATTCACATAACACATATTGTTTTGTAAATAAAATTTAGCTTCTCCACCTGATGAAATAATGTTTTCAATTTTTAATAATTGACCTAAAGTTATAAATTCTGTAGTTATTTTTAAGTTTTTCATCAAAATCGCCCTTTCTATATGATTATATCATATAGAACAAATATATTCAATTAAAATTCATAAAAATTGCCTTAATTTTTTCGTTTTTTTATATGGACTAATAATTTATCGTATTTAATATAAAAACTTAATATAAAAGAAAAATGCCCATATTAATGAGCATCATTCAGGTAAAGAATTTATAAAAAAGTTTATTTTTTCAGAATCAAAATAAGTATAATCATTAGTAAATTCATAATCTACATCTACACCATCATCAATATCAATAAACTGATTTTGATCATTAATTGAACCTAAAACCATATTACCAGATATATCAATTATATCTCCAGATGGGAATACTGTTTGATAAACAACACAAGCTCCTCCACCTGATTTTTTACCAATTACAGTTGCACTTTTATCCATTTTAACAGAATTAATTAATGCATTAGCACTTGAATAAGATAAAGGTGATGAAATAACATAAAATTTATATAATGAATTATATCCATCATTTTCATCATAAACTTGATCTAAGTTTGTATCTACATTGTAGTATATATCTTTACAAGCTCCTGTTAAAGCTTCTTTTAAACATATATGAGCTTTTCCATTAATAAAACCTAATACATTTATTAAAGCTTCTGCATTTCCACCACCATTAGTAGATAAATCTAAGACTACCTTATTTATTTTTATTAGATTATTTTCATTATCGTTATATTCTTTTATTGAATTCATTGCAACATACATCATCGCAAAAGAATCATCATCTACATCATATCTTGTAGGCTTTCTATTATAAAAATTTAAACTACTATCTTTTTTAAAGCTATCAAAATAAATATAACATATATTATCTTTTCTTCTTATCCAAGGAATTGTTCCATAAAAAAATTCATAATTATTTTTTATTTGACTCAATTTAGCTTCATATTCTTCTCTTGCTATTTTCTTTTCTGATTTAGTATTTCTACTACTAATTAATCTATTGCTTAATCCTTCAAATAAACCAGTACATAAATATGAAGTGTGAAAATCATCTATATCATTACTTAAAATATAACCTAATTGATTTGCTGAATATTCTGGATTTTCAGAAGATAAATAAACCTTTCCATGATTATCATCTAAATAATCAATAAAATTTAAATTTTTCTTTTCTCTTACGCCATAAATTAAATCTAACATCATCGCAGTAGCATTATAATTATAATTAGCATATTCTTTTGACTTAATATTATCTACTAAACTACCATTATAATACATTAATCCATATTTAGTTAAATATAATTTTGAACCAAAATTTTCATATAATAATGAATTATTAACAACATAATAATCATTACCATTAAAACTAACATCCTTATGAACTTCATTATATAAATTAAATAATGTCCATGTTGGATGGAATGGAGCAATAATTTTACCATTATAATTCTCTAATTTTAAATTATATTTTGAATAATTTATATTTACTTCATGACTGTTAGTTACCTTTGATATTGAATTTATTGTTTTATCACTCTTTATTAAATTAAATCCTATATTTATATCAGATAAAAATTTATCATAATTTTCAAAATATATGTTATTATTATTCGCATCTGCTACAATCTTAACACCATTTTTTTCAAATGTTTGATTATTATCTCCGTTTGTAACATTAAAATCATCTAATAAAAAATTTAAAATATCTTCTATTCCTATATATGGAACATCATTTGTTTCATCAACTTTATAAGAATACATATAACCAATAGATTTTGTATCACCATAATAAAAATTACTTCTTTTTCTATGTATATTGGTTTCAACAAAACATGAAGATAAAATTAAAACAAAAATAGGTATTAATATTAACATTAAATATTTTTTCAATTTATCACCTTCAAAAAAAATCCCGTAAAGGGATTTTATTTTTTTTAATCCATTCTAACAGGAAGGATTAGTTGAGTTAAATTATAATCTTTTTCTCCTTTAACAATGAAAGGTCTAATTTCACCCTTTAAATTTAATGAAATTTCAGTTGAATTAAAACTTCTTAAAGCTTCAATTAAATATCTAGATGAAAAACCAATCATAATAGGATTTGTTACTTCAATATAAGTTGGAATAATTTCTTCTCTTGCATCACCAATGTTGATGTAATTAGTTGAAATTTCAACAGTTCTATCCATCTTAATATTTAATTTTATAATTGAATAAGTAATTTCATTCTTTCTATCCTTATCACGAGGTGATAATAATGAAACTCTTTCAACTGCTTCTATTAATTCATCTTTATTAAACTTAACTACATTATTAAATGAATCATTTACTAATCTAGCTGTTTCAGGATAATTACCATCTAATAATCTTGTTTGGAACATTACATTCTTATATTGAGCTAATAATTTATTATTACTAAAATAAAAATTAATATTTCCATCATAAGAATCAACAGCTTTACTTAATTCATCTAATGATTTAGCTGGAATAGTAATATTAAAATCTTTATATTCTCCAATTTCAACAACCTTTTGAGCTAATCTAAATGAATCTGTAGCTGTAACTATAATTCTATTATTATTTGAATTAAAATTAACACCTGTTAATATTGGTTTCTTTTCACTAGTTGATGTTGCAAATACAGTAGTCTTAACAATTTCTTTTAAAACATCTGAATGTAATTCTAATGGATTTTCAAGTGCAACAAAATCAATTTTAGGATAATCTAATGGATCCATTATATGTAATTTAAATTCACCTCTATCAGCTTTAATAACTAAAATCTTATCATCTGATAAAAATAAATTAACATATTTAGAATTAATTTTTCTTATAATATCTATAAAGAATCTACCTGGAACAACTGTTGAACCAGATGATTCAATTTTTAAAGATGAATCATTAATATCAACTTCTACTGAAATATCAGAATTTGATGATGTTAAAAATAAATCAGTATCTGTAGCATCAAGTTTAATACCTGTTAATATTGGCATTGGACTTTTATTAGGAAGTCCTTTAGAAATAATATTCAAATTTTCAATTAAAATTTCTCTGTCAATTGTAATATTCATGCTGCACCTCATATAATTAATTATTATAAAAAATATAATAGTAATAATAAGGGATTGTGGATATGTGGATAAATCTAAAAAATCCCTTTACTATACTGAATTATTATAACATAATAATTGTGGAAAATAAATAAAATATCCACAATTATTAGAATATTTATTATAATTTTTTCATTATTGAATCAACAGCCATTTTTAATTCTTCATTTGTTGCTAAATCATTAATTATTTTATTATAACCATTCATAATTGATGAGTGATCTCTACCATTTAAAATTTTACCTATTTTTGAATAATTAAGATTATATTTATTTTTTAATATATAAATAGTTATAAATCTAGGAATAACTATTTTAGAAGCTCTTGAAGCACCTAAAATATCTGTTGTACTTATTTGATAGAATGAAGATATTACAGATAATACATTTTCATAATTTTCTTTTTCTTTATCTTCTTTATTTTGAATTAATATATTTAATGCATCTTTAGCATTTTCAAAAGTAATATCTATTTTTAATAATTCACAATAATTAATAACTCTATTTAATGCTCCTTCTAATTCTCTTACATTATTAGTAAAGTTTTCTGCAATATATTCAATAATTGAATCTGGAACATTTTTATTTGTTGTTTCTAATACTTTTCTTTTTAATATTTCTTTTCTTTGATTTAAATCAGGTTTATTAATATCAACAATAAAACCTTTACTAAATCTAGATTTTAATCTATCCATAAAACCATTTAATTTATTTGCAGGACAATCTGAAGTAATAACTATTTGTTTATTTTTAGTATATAATTTATCAATTAATAAGAATAATTTAGATTGAGTTTGTGCTTTATCAGTTAACATTTGAATATCATCTATTAATAATATATCTACATTATTATATTTTTCATCAAATGCATCTGTATCTTTATCTCTAATAGCTTTAGTAAATTCATTTAAAAATTCATTTGCTTGAACATAAATAACTTTAGTATCTAAATTTTGGAAGTTACCAATAGCTTGCATCAAATGTGTTTTACCTAAACCAACACCACCAAAAATATAAAGAGGGTTAGAAATACTATTTAAACCAGGCTCATTAGCAACTTTTGAGGCAGCTAAAAAAGCGAATTTATTTGAATCTCCTGTAACAAATGATTCAAATGTATAATTTTGATTTAAATTATTATATTCGATATTTTGTGTTCTCTTTGGAGTTATTTGAGAATTATTTACTTCTGTTTCTGTAATAAATTTAATTTTTACTCTTTCATCAGTTATAGATTTTAAACATTTATCAACCTTATCATAATAAGGACCATTAAGTTTAGATTTTGTAACTTGATCTGGTGTCAAAACATAAATATAACCATTCTCAAATTTAACAACTTTTTTAACATCTGAAAAAACTTCATCAAAATTATCACTTTTTAAGGTCTTTTTTATTTTATCTTTAACCTTATTCCATAATATTTGATAATTATCTATCATATTAATCACCCTTAACTTCTACGCTACTAAAATAATATCATATAAAATGTTAATAAAAAGCAAAAGTTATCAACAGAAAATTGTGGATAACTTTTTATTAAATGGAAAAATTATTTGAGAAAATGTGGATAACTATATTAAAAAAATTAAGTATTTACAACACTTTTTTGAGTTTTAAACATATCAACATGTTGATTTAAATATTGATAACTTATCCACACCCTTGAAAAAATTAACTACACTTTTTTTAAAATTGTACACAAAGAACAAAAAATTAAAAAAAAAACCCCTTACCTAAAGGATTTTTTTGAATTTTTAAAAAATTAATAATTGTTATAATATTTGATTTTTTATTAAATTAATCCACATTTGTTTACTTACATTTATTTTCATAAAAAAATTTAAAAATTTTAATAAAATCTCTTGATTTTTGTTAGTTGTTTGTGTAGTAAATACAAAAGTCTTTTTGTGGATAATATTTTTTTAACACTTTTATTTATCCACATTTTTGTCAAGTGTATTTTATTAAATTTTAAACATGAAAATTTTGTTTTCATTGAATTTTATTTTATGAAAAATTTTCATAATAAAAAATATTAATTATTTTTAATTTTTATATATTTCTTTTTTAAATATTTAAATAATTCTTTTTGTCCATTTTCAGAATAATATTTTAATAATTCTTCTATCTTTTTATCTGTTTCTGGATGAATTAGCATTCCAGTTCTTTCTTTATAATAATAATCTAAAACCATTTGTGGTTTAAAATTACCTTTATTATAAACTTTTGAAGCTGCGATTCTATCACAAATACTTTCTACCAAATATTTATTAGGAATTTCAACTGGTTCAACCTTATGTGTATTTATATTTGTATCTTGCCAATAATCAATATGATGCTTATTTCTTCCTTTATGATGCATCCAGGCAATGCTATATCCATTTTTAATTCTTTCATTAACATGTGGAGATTTTTTACCATCATAATATTTAGCACCACGCCAAAATTCTGTAAAACCATATTTAGATAGATCATGTAATAATCCTTGTTTATATAATCCACATTTAAAACAATAATGCATTACTAAATGTCTATGCTTTGTTATAGTTATAAAATGTTTAATTGGGTGTATCATATTAACAGCTCCATTCTATATATACAATATATAGTAAATATATTGTATAAAAAAAGGACTGTGAAATCAAGATTTATTTTCACAATCCTATTCTTATTCTGTAACATGATCAAACGCAGTTTCAACAATTATTTTAATATGTTCATCAGCGAGCTTATAATATACTTCTTTTCCTTCTTTTTCATATGTTATTAATTTAGACGCTCTTAACAATGCTAATTGATGAGATACTGCACTCTTAGTCATTTCAAGCTTATAAGCTATATCATTTACACATAATCTTTGTTCATCTATTAACAACATGATTCTTAATCTTGTATTATCACCAAGAATTTTAAAGAATTCTGCCATATCTGGTATAGCTGTATTATATTTATTATTTTCTTTTTTCATATTATACCTCTTTTAAAGTTGAATAATTGTTCAACTTGTATATATATTATAATATAAATTGATTATTATTACAAAATTTAATTATTAATAATTTAGATTATTTAAGATGTTTATTTTTATTATTGATTTATCATTAAAAAATCTAATTTTATTTTCTAAAACCATTAAATCATCATTATCGAATACTTTTCCAGTTACATAAGATATACCTGTTTTATTAATATAAATATTCTTATCAATAATATCTACTTCTTTTACAAATAAATTATTATCTAAATCTCTATAAATTAAATATCCATATATTGGATGAAAATTTAATTTATATCTTTTTTTATAATTTATGTATAATAATAAATCATTTTCTTTTGTGTTATTAATTAAATTGACATAATAATCATCTGAATTTTCAAGATAAAATTTAATATATTCGTTACTATATCTATGATTAAATTTACTTAATTTATATAAACCATATGATGTTACAGCTAATAATAATATAGATATACCTAATATTATTGAACATAATATTATTTCATCTTTATAATAATTCATTGTGTCTTGATAAGATAAATATGTTACATTTTGGTATACAACCTCAAACACATAATTATTTATATTATATTTAACATTTATTACTGCCCCTACAGGAAGTTTTTTATCTAGATTACTTGTATAGTAGCTATAAATATCATCGTCAGATACAATACTATCATTTGTTATTTCTCTAATTATTATTGTTTCAGAATCCAAACTATCATAAGAAACTAATCTTGATTGAATTTTGATTCCAAGAACAATAGAAAAGCCTACAGTTATATATAAGAAAACTGCCATAAGAATAATTAGTATTGATTTTGACAAATTATTTTTATAACTAACTATTTTCATTGTCTTCCTCTTTTTCTTTTGATATGATGAATGATACTCCACCATATTCTTCGTTTCTTACACTTAGATTCATACCAAAGAAGTCTACTGTTTTCATGACTATAGACATTCCTAAACCAAATTCACCTTTACTTCCTTTTTCATAAGGCTTAAACACACTATTTAAGAATTGTTCATCAATTGGATCGCCATCATTATATATTCTAATTCTTGATTCTCTTAGAATTATTTTTATTTCTGTTTTTGCAAATCTTTTAGCGTTATCTACAATATTAGAGATAACAGTACTCCAATTTTCTCTATATCCCTTGAAGATTATTCCTTCTTCTAAATCTAAAATAAAATTAATATTTGTTTGATATTTGTATGATAATACTACTTCATTTATTAATTCATACATATTAACATCTTCGAATTCTTTATCTTTTGTTAGATATTCTAATGAGTTATATTGTAATAATCTATTAACCTTATTTCTTAAATTATCAGCTTGTTCAATTATTATTTTTAGGGCATCCTTTGATTCAACACCATCTTGGATAGCCTCAGCATATGATTTAATTACAGCGATAGGTGTTTTAAAATCATGACTTAGATTTTGCAACATCTCTTGTTTTGTTTCTTCATTATGACTTATTTCTTCTCTCATCATTTCAACTGATTTAGATAAAACACCTATTTCATCAGATGATGAATCAACATATTTTTCTTCATATTTATTTTTAGGCATATTAATAATATGATATTGAATATTCCTAATTCTTTTAACAAAATGATTACTCCAAAGATAAATAACTAATATAGCTAAAAATACTAATACAAAGAATATAGCAATTAATCTTAATGAAACACTTCTAACTAGATTAATTGTATAATCCGCATCTGTAAACATAATTGTATAATTTAAAGTATTTATATCAGTACCATTACCTCTTATTTGAGCAACATAATAAATTGTTGGTTTAATAGAGGTTTTTATTTTACCCTTAGAATAATAATCATTATATTTACCTTCGTTAGATTTAATGATTTCATTCATCAAATCTGATATTTCATCTTGACTAATAAAAACATCAGTATTTTCAGGCTTGTTAAAAACATTTCCACTCATTGGATCTACTCTTTGGATTTGATATCCAATTTTCATATCATGAAAATTATTTATTAAGTTATCAGCTTGAGGGTTATAAGGACCACGATAATTATCTGAATTTAATATATAAGAATATGTTGATAGTCTAGAATATACTTCATCATCGGCAACACTATTGATGGTTGTTAAGGTGATGATTGAAAAGGCAATTGAAGCGACTAATATTATTGAAACAAATAATAGTAATAGCTGGCTTGATATGTTTAATTTTTTCATATTGTTAATCTATATCCATAGCCATATATTGTTTCAACATTAAGATTAGGCATTTTTTGTCTTAATCTTCTCATTAGGTCATCGACAACTCTATCAGACCCAAAATAATCACTACCCCATACATTATCAAGAATTTGTTCTCTTGAGAAAGCCTTTGATTTATTTTCTACTAAGAATAATAATAAATCATATTCTTTACTTGTAAGGGGAATTGCATTTTCATTTTCTGTTACTATTCTCTTATCAAAATCTATTTTATATCCATTAAATTCAAGAATATTGTTATTTAAAGATGTGTTTTTATAGCTTCTAGCTAATAAATTTTTAACTCTTAGCATTAATTCTCTTATTGAATATGGTTTTGATACATAATCATCAGAACCAAGCTCTAAGCCCATAACTCTATCAATATCCTGATCACGGGCAGATGTAAATATGATTGGCATATCAGGATTAGCTTCTTTTATTTTCTTTAATAAATCATATCCAGAAACAATACCAGGTAGCATTATATCTAAAATCCATAATGATGCATTATCATCATAATGCTTTATAGCGTCCTCACCATTATTAAAAACTAAGGTTTCATAGCCCTCATTTATTAAATATTTTTCTACTAAAGATGCTAGATTTTTTTCATCTTCTACTAAATATACCTTATACATAATATCATCGGCTCCTTTTATTAATTATATCAAAAATTTGTCATTATTTCATCAATATAGAAAAATAAGGGAATTATTTAAATAAATTCCCTATTTTTCCAATTATTGGAGAGCTTAGCATCTTAAGTTGTCTTAAGATACTTTTATTATAATTAATAATTGTTGTAAAATTATGTGATTTTTATGTAAAAATAAAAGGACTAAAATTAGTCCTTATATTCATCCTCGAATTCATCCATATATTTATTATATTTTTCTTCATCGAAGTCTTTATCATCGTATGAGTCATCATCATCTTCATCCTCATCATCTTCAAATGATAAGTCGTCTTCATATTCCTCATCGTCTTCATTTTGATCTTCGTAATCTTCATCTTCATCATGATCAACTTCGTCTTCATCCTCATCATCAGATAAATCGTAATCGTCGTCTTCGTCCTCATCTGAACGCTTTCTTTCAGGCTTTTGATAATCATCTTTACTATTGAAGTCTGAACCATCCTTCTCGAATTTTTCAAGTGGTTGGCGACTCTTTAAATCCCATTGATCATCACCTAAGAAAACAAATTTTGAAGAAATTGTTATATCTAAATATAATTTAGCCGCTAAATCACCTGATTCATCTTCGACATTTTTAGAAGCTAATGTTTCGTTGATTAAATCGTATATATTAGTTGGGCCTTCTTTTTTACTTATAATTTCAAGTGCTGCTTCAAATAATGATTGTTGATTTTCCATTTTAATCCTCCAAAAAGATTATGCTAGTATATTTTACTCAAAATTTATAGAAGTTTCAAGTATAAATTTAATTATGAATTAAATAATATCCAGATTTTATGATTTGTTTTAATATCATATATTGTTGAATCATATTCTAAATATAATTTATTTTTATTTATTTCTATTTTTGTATTAGATATTAGTAATTCAAAAACTAAACCTTCTTTTGATTTATAATTTCCAATTGTAATATTATATTGATCTAATACTATTTTCATATTAATATTGCCAATTCTTTTAATTGTAATTTTTAAATCATCAGCAATTTTTAAATATATTTTAGTATCTTCTACAGATTTATCTAAAAATATATATTCATCATTTTTATATTCATATTCAGTAGTATAAGTGACCTTATTATTATCACTATCAACACTATGGAATGTTAAATTCATTAATATTCTCTTCTTCCTTCCATAGCCTTTAGGATAGTCATTTCATCTAAATATGATATATCTCCACCTACAGGTAATCCATGAGCAATTCTTGTAATCTTAACATCATAATCCTTTAAAAGCTCTTTTAGATATCTCGCAGTTGTTTCACCCTCAAGGGTTGCGTTTGTAGCAAGTATTAATTCATTTACTTCTTTATTTTTTACCTTTTCTTCTAAAGAATCAATATTTAAGTCATGAATTGTAATACCTTTAGAAAAAGATATAACTCCACCTAAAACATGATAGATACCTTTATATTCTTTTAATGATTCAATTGTATATAAATCTTTAATAGATTCAACTACTAATACTTGTTTTTTATTTCTTTGTGGATCACTACAAATATTACATAAATCATTTTCTGTAATGTTTCCACAGCAAGGACATTTTTTAATATCCTTTTTAATTGAAATTAATGAATTAGAAAAATCAATTAATTTTTCTTCTTCCATATTTGAAAAAATATATAAGGCATAGCGTTCAGCAGTTTTTCTTCCAACAGATGGCAAGCTTTGAAAAGCTTCAATTAGATTTTCTAAAGAATTTGGGTATTTATTCATTAGAAACCAAATCCCATACCGCCGCCGAAACCGCCTAAAAGCTTATTAGATTCTTCATCAATCTTTTTAGAAGCATCATTTAAAGCTAAAACAATCATATCTTGAACCATTTCTAAATCGTCCTTAATAGCTTCCTCATCGATTTTTACAGAAACAACCTCATGAGATCCTTTAACTTCAACCTTTACAACACCGCCACCAGCTGTGCCTGTAAATACAGTTTCTTGAAGGCGCTCTTGAGCTTCCATCATTTGTTTTTGCATTTTTCTTAATTTCATCATTTGTTGTTGATTCATTTTTTATTCCTCCACTATTAAATCATCATTTTCAAAGAATTCTTTAGCACTATTAATCATTTTATCTTCCTCAGATTCAATTTTTACTTCAGGAATTCTTCTTCTTTTAACATTTGTTCTTACAGGGTCAAGTTTAATCTCTCCACCCTTTTTATATTTATTCAAATACTCGACCTTGATTTTAGTCCAGACTTCGTGTGGAATACAAATATAATCTTTAATATCTAAATTATATTCATTTAATATTTCGATTATTTTTACGAAATTTTCATAATTCATGATTCTATTACAGAATGCAGAATCTGCAAGCTCTATAATAAAGCTATTATTAGATGCGGCTACAATATTACCTCTTGTTAGCATTTGTATTGTATATAGCTCACTATATCTAATTTTCATTTCAGTAAATGCTTTAGATAATACTTCCTTAGCATCCTTACTTGCATCCTTTAATACATCATAAATATCATCAACATTTATTTCATCATCAGGAACTACAACCTCAAGCTTTGGTGCTCCAGTTGTCTCGGGTATATCAAAGCTTACATCCTGAGGGATATTATTTTCTATAGGCTTTACTACCTCAGGTTCTTTTATATTATTAAGAGGCTCAGCCTTTGATTCATTTCTTAATTTGATTAATTCTTCATTAGAAGAGAATTCAGGCTGGAATCCACTATTAATTCTTGATGGCTTATTAACTGTCATCAATTTATCAAATTCATGTTCTAAAGATAATAATCTTTCTGATAATGAAGCATTATCGTTTTCTTTAGCATCGCTCATTTTTAATATTGCTAATTCTAAATAAGCTCTTTTTTGAGTTGAGAATCTCATTTGATTTAAAGCATCATTTAATATATTAATCCAAGAATAAATAATACTTGCCTTAGTCATATTAGCTAGGCTTTGGAATTCTTGATTATCATACATAAGCTTTTCGTCTAATATCGCATTATTTTTATAAAGTAGCATATCTCTTAAGAATAAGATTAAATCATTAATGATTCTAGGGACTTCTTTACCTTTTTTAATTATGTCATCGACAAGCTTAATAGCACTAGGGCCATCAGCCTTTTTTGCATAATTTAATAAATCTATCATTGATACATAAGAAATATTACCTGATATATCTAATACATCATCTAATGTTATTTCATCATTAACACTATATGAAATAGCTTGATCGAATAATGATAATGCATCACGCATACCACCTTCAGCTGATAAAGCTATTTGATGTAATGCTTCATTTGATATTTTAATATTTTCTTCTTCAGCAACTATTTTTAATCTTTTTAATATATCGTCTAAAGAAATTGAACTAAAATCAAATCTTTGACAACGAGACAAAATAGTATTTGGTAATTTATATGGTTCAGTTGTCGCTAAAATAAATATTACATGACTAGGTGGTTCTTCCAATGTTTTTAATAAAGCATTGAAAGCTGCAGGAGATAGCATATGAACCTCATCAATAATATAAATCTTATATCTTCCTTGCGAAGGTAAGAATTTAACAGTTTCTCTTAATGATCTAATATCATCTGCAGAGTTATTTGATGCGGCATCTATTTCAATAACATCAGAAACAATTCCTTTTGTTATTCCTTTACAAATTTCACATTCACAACAAGGCTCAGTTGTTGGACCAGTCTCACAATTCATAGCCTTAGCCATAATTTTAGCAAGTGTTGTTTTACCTGTACCACGAGGTCCACAGAATAAATAAGCATGAGCGACTTTATTTAATTTTATTGCATTTTGTAATGTTTTAATAACATGTTCTTGGCCTACAACCTCAGAAAATTTCTGTGGTCTATATGCTCTATATAAAGCTACATATGCCATATTCAAAACCTCCTATTCTATATAATAAATATGTTTTACACCATCACTATCAAAATAATGGTAATAAGATATATAACAATCAGGTGAAACAACTAAATCGTATATTGTTGTAAAAAACTTATCTTTATTTAAATCATAACCTACTCTATTATAAGCCTTTGAAATTAAATCGCTACAATAACTTTTAGATTTATTCTCAAATAATCCAAATGAGTAATTATAATAATCACCAAGCTCACCATATATTATACTCATAAGCTCATCTTTTTGTTCATCAGTTATTCCATTCATTCTTAGGCCTACAGCTTCTTTGAATGTTCTATCATTAATCCAATATGCTCTATTAGCAATTTGAGATGGATTTAATCCTTCATTCATACCAGTTGCCTCAATAGAATCATAATTAGAAAAATGTTTTTCATAATCATTGAATTCTTTTGTTACAAAGGCGGCATGTCCTCCTGCAAAATATGAAACAAATCCACTTATAAATTCATTTACTAATGTTGCGTTAGGAGAAACAATAACATCACCATAATTACCAGGATAAACTGTACTGCCAGTTGAATAATATCCTGGGGCTTCTCCTTCTTTTTTATAGCTATAATATTTTACTCCGTATTCTTCTTTTACTAGAGTACATTTAGCCTTAAAATCACTTATTTTTAAATCATATTGAATGTGATCTACTACAGTGTTTGTAACAAATAATAGGATAATAAATATTAAAATTGAACTTAGTGTAAACAATCCATATTTAATAATCTTTTTCATTAGTTAATTTCTTTCTTTTTTAGTTTCTGTTCTTTCTTTTGTTGTTTTCTTTGTAATTTTAATTCTTTTTTCTTCTTCCTTTTTTCTTTAAAGACAACTAAATATAATTTTAATTTTTTAATGGTGATAACCCATAAATAAACATAACATAATGAAGCGGCTACTATTGATAATATAAATACATAATTAAAATTATAATTATAAACTCTACCAATAGAAACAAATATAACAATAGCTAATCCTAATAAAGTATTAGCAATAGCTGGTATTCGTCTTGTTGTGATAAAGTCTACTATTGTCGCGATTGTATAAGCTATAGAGAATCCAAATATTACACCTATTGCTTCAAAGTTTAATATTGAGTATGTTGCGCAGGCAACAACGCTCATCATAAATAACGCAGATATTGGTAAGAAATAATCTTTAAATGAACCAATATTTGTAATCGATAATAAGTTTAATAAAACAGGTATTAAGAATAATACGAATATCAAAAACATTATTGCAACAACAAATACTAGTTTTGAATTTAATATTTGTTGCTTAGTGCTATAAGTTTCAGTAGGTGACACCTTAAATGAAAGATCAGATATATCTTTTAGTGAATCTATTGATATTTTATATATTCTATTATTTCCTTCTGTTGATTCCTTAAAGCTATCATATTGATTATCAACATAATTAGGAGTCTTAATTGTAAGATTTAATTTATCATAAGATATTTCTGTGTTGTTGATATGTAAATATGGATTAATTATATATTTATAATCATATGTAAAAGGTTCACTTGTTTCATCTAATGAATAATAAATAGGGGATTCGATTTTTAATGTAAATTCTTCGTCTTTAGCTTTGTTTACTTTAATTGAATTTGTTTTCAATAAAGACATATTATCAATAGATAGGCTTGTAACATTTGTATTATATTCTAATGTATGTTTTAATCCTTGAGCCCTTAAATTAAAATATGTTTTTTCATCATATCCTGAATTTTCATGTCCACTTTTTAAATAATCTGTAATATTTGAAGGTTCAATAGTGTATTGAAGTTTTTCTTCTTCTTCAATTGATTCGATGTCAAATTCTTTATTGTTTTCTTCGCTAGTTAAATAATAAAAAACTAAATCTTTTTCTGGTTTTGTAAATAGAGCGATAGATTCATTTTCTTCAATAGAGATATCTTGCATTATATCATCACCAAAAATATGGTTTTGATCTTTATGCTTAATATATCCACCATTTTTTATTTCATCAGCCTTAACAGTAATTTTATAAGTGAAATATGAGTTCTCTATTTCGGATATATCAGTTTTATCAGTATCATCTTCGTTTAAAATGTCATAACAATCAGTTAATCTATATGAAGTTTTGTTAGGTTTTAGATATGTTATTTTTTTTGATGGATTAATTGAAGCGCCATCTACTTCAAATAAAGTATCCGCAGTATATTTAGTGTATGATCTATTTTCACCTTGAAAAAATTCAAATAGTACAATATCGGCACCATCATCACCTAATACCTTAATCTTATATTCACTTATTCTTTTCCCTGAATATTCTTGCTTGTCTGGATTGTTGATTTCAAGTGTTGTATTGTTTTCTATTATTTTGAAATTAGGTGTCTCATTTGGCGAAAGAATATCAAGCATTGAAAAAACATCTAAATCCAAAGCAGCCTCAATTTTAGGCATAGTAATTAAGAAAATGAATGCAATTATTGATGAAAGAATAGCAAATATAAAACCTTTTTTCATTTTCTTACTCCTTTCGCCCATATTCTATTCAATTATAACATATAAATTTAGACTTTTATATTATAAATATAAAAAAATGTAAGGCCTTAATCCTTACATTTTAATAATATAAATTATAAAGTATGCTTTAATAAATCTTGAACTGAAATAGGTGAGATTTCACTAGGTGCGAAATCAAATACTGTTTTACATCCATAATCTTTATTCATAAATTTCTTATAGCAGCCTCTTGCGAAAGCAACTAATACACTACCAGTGAATTCTGGATTTGAATCTAGCTTTAAGCTATATTCAATAACATGCTTAACGCCTTCAGATGTTTCACCACTTCTGATAACAAAGCCACCATGAGGAAGTCCTTTATGGTTCTTATCTAATTCTTCTTGAGAAATGAAGTTAACTGTTGTGTCATAATCAACGAAATAATCTGGCATAGTCTTAATATCATTTTCAATTCTAGCCTTGTCAGCTCCATCTTCTACAACAACATAACATAATCTTGTATGTTTTTCTCTTGTTGTTAAATATGGGTTTTCACCATTTCTAACCTTTTCTAATGCAGATTGGACAGGAACTGTATATTGTCTTGCATCCTTAACACCAGGGATTCTTCTTATTGCGTCTGAATGTCCTTGAGATACACCTTTACCCCAGAATGTATAAGATGAACCATCTGGAAGAATTGATTCCATCATACATCTATTAATTGAGAACATACCTGGATCCCAACCAACTGAAATAACAGCTGTGTGATTTGAAGCCTTAGCTTCTAAATCAACATGTTCAAAATGTTCACTAACATGTGCGTGTGTATCAAATGAATCAATAACATTAAAATTCTTTGCTAGATTTGGTGTTTGAACTGGTAAATCAGTTCTTGAACCACCACAAATAATCATAACATCAATTTTATCTTTAAAATTTAATACATCTTTAACGTTATAAACACCTGCTGTTTTAGTGTTGATAACCAAATCCTTTGGATCTCTTCTTGTGAATACAGCCACAAGCTCCATATCTTTATTTTTCTTTATTGCAGCTTCAACGCCACGTCCTAAATTTCCGTATCCATAAATACCAATTTTAATCATATTTTGTCACCTCTAATTTCAAATACACAAGTATTTTATCACTATTTTATTTCAAATAAAAGATATTTTTTAATAAAAATTAGACTAAATTAACCTTTTATCGAATTTTATTTCTTTACAGCCTTATCTATCATCGAATTTATTTCGTCTAATGAATCCAATAATGAATTAAGATTGTTCTGATTTTGAGCATAATTTGCTCTTAAAATTCTTCTTTTTTTGAATAATCCCATCTTCTTACCAAGGTGACTCATTTCTAATTCAAAAAATACGATAGCGGCTTTTGATGAATTAGCTAATTTAGTTGCGTATAATTCTTGATTTTCCATCATAAAATAGAATTTTTCAAAGCTATTATAGGCTTCTATTAGAGTATTTGATAATTTTGTTAAGAAATATTCTTTACCATAATTATTCTCTAAATCGTTATGAATTTTACCTATTTTATTTTTATTGTCTAAAAATTCATTCATTATTTTATTTACTGTATCTACATTTAATTCTGGGTTCATATTATTTTAAGATAAATTTTAAATCGTCTAAAGATAATTTACTGATTGATGAATCGTCTTTAGCAATTAATTTATCTATAACCTCTTTCTTCTTTTCTTGTAATTCAATTACTCTTTCCTCTATTGAATTAAGACAAACTAGCTTAATTATTTCTACATTTTTAGTTTGTCCTATTCTATGAGCTCTATCGGCTGCTTGATTTTCAGCACTAACATTCCACCATGGATCTAGATGAATAACAGTATCAGCACCTGTTAAATTTAAACCAGTACCACCAGCTTTAAGAGAAATTAAGAATACTTTTATTTCTTCATTTTCATTAAATTCAGTTGTAAGTTTTAATCTATCATCTATTTTGGTATCTCCAGTTAGCATAAAATATTTGATATTCTTTTTAACTAATAATTCTTCAACTAATTCTAATGCTTTAACAAATGAAGAGAATAATAATATACGATGATTATTTTCAATATATTCATCTAATATTTTATTTAATTCTATCATTTTAGAGCTTTCTTCAAAATAATTATCTATGAATAATTTTGGATTAATACAGATTTGTCTTAATCTAATTAAATAAGGTAATATATCAAATACACTTTCAGATTCTTCCATCTTCTTTTTAGCATTTTCAATATGACCATCATAAATCATTCTTTGAGATGGTTCCATTTCACAAGATAGAATTCTTTCATATTTTGGAGGCAAGTCTTTTAATACATCCTCTTTTCTTCTTCTTAAAATGAAAGGAGCTATTTTTAAAGAAATTAAATTTTGATAATCTGGATAAGCTTGATATTTATGTAAGAAATTATTTAATTCGTCTAAATATCCTGGATTAATAAAATCAAATATACTCCATAAATCTCCAACATTATTTTCAATTGGAGTTCCTGTTAATGCAAATCTATGGTTTCCATTAAGCTTTTTAACATTTTGAGATTTAATCGCAAAAACATTTTTTATTGTTTGAGCTTCATCAATAATAATATAATTAAATTTTATATTTTCATATAAATCTATATCATTTCTTAATGAATCATAAGGTGTAATATAAATAACTTTTTCTTCTTGTTCGATATTACTAATAATTTTATGTCTTTCTGATTGTTGTCCATAAATAATTTTAATTTGTGTTTCACCATCAAATTTTTCAAATTCTCTATACCAGTTAAATATTAAGCTTTTTGGACAAATGATTAGTGATGGCATAAAAGTATCATCTGATTTTAGAGCTGTAATAAATTCTAAAGTTTTACCTAAACCCATATCATCAGCCAATATTCCGCCTAAATTATATTTAGATAAAATCTTAATCCATTTATATCCATCTATTTGATAATTTCTTAATTCAGCGTTAATTTTTGGTAATTTGAAATCACTATTTTTAAAATTACTGATTTCTTCGATTAGATTTTTAAAATAATCATCGATTGTACATAAATTTTCATGAGCGTAAGCTTTAATAGCTTCTATTGTTTTAATTTTATGTGATTCAAGCATATGATCAATATCATAATTTAATTCATTAATTGTTTCATAAAATTCATTAGACGTATCATCTCTAATATCAATAATTTTGTCATTATTTAATAAAACATATTTTTTCTTAAGCTTGATTCCGTTCATTATTTTACTTAATTCTTCTTCTGAATAGCTTGATTCACTTAAGAATGTAGACATAATGTTATCACCATAATCAACCTTGATTGCGGGTGGTTGGAATTTTTGAATTGTTTTATTTTTAATGGATTCTGATAAATATACATTAGACATTGATTTCATAAATGTGAAATCCATCATTAAAAATGAAATGATTTTTGTCATATCCTTCAATACTTTAAAATCAATGAAGCCTAATGTCTTAATATAATTTAAATATTCTTCTAGCTTTTCTTTATCTAAATCACTTAATAGCATTTTGGATGTTATTAAAGCATTATCTTTATATAGTTTAGTATCTAATGTTATTTCTTCATTTGAATTAAAATCAAAATATGAATCTATTCTAAGAATTGATAATTTAAATTCATCCTTTATAGTTGGAGATATTTCTATCATATTATAGAATCTAGCATAAATATCATTAATAAATTCATCTTTTATGATAGATATATCCATCTTTTTGTTATCATTAATAAATGAAATTAATTTCATTTCATTGGTGTTAGCTTTAATTGGATTAATAATAAAATTATTATTATCAACTAAATAAATTTTATTAGATTCTAATATATTAGTATTATCTTCTAATATGAAATCTAATTTGTAATTATAATCAACAGTTACCTTTATTTCTTTTTCAATGTTTGAATATGTATATTCTATATCATTATAATATATAGTTCTATTATCAAGTAATGATAAAAGATGATCAAAAATAGTATTTGATATTTTTATTGTTCGATAATTTTCTGAATATTTATCTATAGTTTTAACTGGTATATCAAGTAAATATTTAATTATATCAATATCTTCATCCTTGAAGTTTTTGATATTATGATTAAATTCTAATTCTTTACCATATTTAAAATTATTTGAATTTCTAATGTTATCTAAGAATTCTTTAATATTTTTGATAATATATTTTTTCTTTCCACATATTTTTAATTCTAATGTGTAATATAATCTATCATTATCGTTATTGTAATATTTATAAGATTCTTCTTTGCTAAAATAATATTCTAATCCTATTTTAAAATCAGATACTATGTTAGTATTTGATTGAATTAAATCTTGTTTAAATATATTTAATTTATTTAAATATTCTAATCTTTTTTCTTTTTCAATTTTTTCTCTTATTTCATTATAAAATTTATTATATTCAATTTTATATTCTGAATCAGATGAAATATAATTAATGATTTCATAATAAAAGCTATATTTATTATGATGGAATAAAGATGTTATATTCTTAATTTTATCATCAACTAAAGCTATATCTAATATGGTATGATTACCAAATTTAACAAAAAAGAATTTGTTAATACTATGGTTATAATCAACACTAAAGGAATAGCTATAATCAAAATATGAAAAGGAATAAGGATTAAATTCATTAATCTGAACATTTTCATCAATAATAGCTCTAATATAAATAGTACTATTATCTTCTTCTAAAATTTTAATTACATCCTTTTGGTATTTTTTATAGCTAGAGAATTTATATAACAGTATATAAAATTTTTTAATATTTAATTCTTTTAAATATTTTTTGTTTTCTAATACATAATCAAATGCCTCATTAATATTTCTTACGGCAGATAATTCTTCAAAAATATTATAATCAGTTAAATTAATATCCTTTAAATCTAGGAAATGATAATTTTGATTTAATATTTTTATTTTATTTTCCTCATTAGAATTTTCATATAATAAAGCTAATGTATTAGAATCATATTCTTCTAAATTATTTAATATTTCATTTTTAAATATTAAACTTTTAATATCAACAAATAATGAAAAGTATTTTAAGTATTCTGTATATTTTTGACTAGTTATTATTTTTAATACTAAATCATCATACATTAAATTAGATAAATAAGCAAAAATTAGATCTTCACTGTTTCTATAAAATCTAATATTTTTATTTAAATAATCTATCAAAGTAATATTTCTATAAAATGCTTTAAATGTATTTTGGAATGAAACTGAATAATTATATATTATAGATGATATATAATCTCTTAGCTTAAGGTTAAATGCTAGCATCTGAATAATTCTGTCTCTAACCTTTATGTTATTAAGATTATTAACAAGTCTTAAATAACTTTTAAGAATTGAATCATCATCAATATTTTCATTTAATATTTTAAATATCTTATTAAGTTTATCTAATTCCTTTTCGCTTGTTATAGAATTTGTTAATTTTCTTAAATCATCATATGAATTTGAATTATTTGGTTCAGCTTCTTCATTAATACTTAATTTAGATATTTTATCTTGTAAATAATAAAATGAAGCTGCACTATGCTTACATAATGTATGTACAGGGCATGAACAAGATGTTCTAATATTATTTTTACCAATTACAATTGATAAAGAATATTTACTATCTCCTTCTACAAGAGCTGTAATTGTATTATTGTTAATATTAGCACTTTTAACTCTATTTTCTTTAAAATATTCATTTCCTTTACTTAATGTTTGTAAAGAAAAATAATCTTGGAAGTTATTATCTTTAATAAATGAAATAATATTATTAGGAATTTCTACAAGATCAAAAAATGATTCTAAATTAGATAAATCATCACTATATTTAACTAAATATCTATCATTTTCAATTCTAGTTATTATACCTAATCCATAAAAAAATGTAGATACGAATTGTCCAGTTTTCATTTTTTGATCACTTCCTTTACTTCCTTCGATAACGGATATTTTATTCCAAGCATTTTAATCATTTTATAAGCGAATTTATAAGCATCAATTTCAATGGTAAGGTTTTTATAATTAGATTTATTATAATTATTAAATTCTTCTTTCCATCTTAATGATTTAGAATCAGTATTATTCATTATATATAATAACTGATAATGGTGCCTTAATTCGTGTAATGCTTGAAACAAGACATATTTAAATTCTTGTTTAATGTTAATATATATTTCATTATTTATAATGAATGAATAATAAAAATTAGAAATATATATTTTAGGTGGTTCTATTTTTAAGGTATCTTTAGATACAAAAAAAATAATATCAATAATTTTTTCTAGCATATAAATGCCAATTGTACAATTACTGATATTATTCTATCATAAATGAATTATTATTTGTTAAAAAGTGATGTAAAAATTGCAGGAATTTTTGCCTCAATGGTAACTTCCTCATTTGTAAGAGGATTTTTTAAAATTAATTTATTTGCATGAAGGCCTAATCTCTTTAGTGGATTCTTAGGTTGTCCATATTTATCATCACCTATAATTGGAGTTCCTAAATGGTTTAATTGAACTCTAATTTGGTTTTTTCTACCTGTTTCTATATTAATATTTAAATATTCATATTCGTTAGATTTAAATTTAACCTTGTAATTAGTTATTGCAAGATCTCCTTCATTTGAAACATATACTAAATGATTTTGATTTTCTTTCAAATAATTTTTTAAAGTTCCTTCACTATTTTTCATATGACCATCTATTATGGCAACATATTCTCTTCTTACCACATAATCATTCCAATTTAATCTTAAAATAGTATGAATCTTTTCGTTTTTTGCAAATACTAATACGCCACTTGTTTCTTTATCTATTCTATGAATAATAAATGGTCTATTTCTTTTATCAATAGATGTCATATATTGTTCTAATAAACTATAAACAGATAATCTTTCCTTATCAGATTCAACTGATAAAATACCTTGTGGTTTATTAACAGCTATAAAATATTCATCCTCATATATTATTTCTATTTTAGGAAGTCTTTCTTTTTTAGAAGGAGTTTTTTTATTATCATTAGTTTGAACTGGATTTTTTGATATTTTAATTTCGTCTTCTTTTGATAAAGGATAATCAAATTGAGTAACAGGAGTACCATTAACTAAAATTCTTTTAGTTTTTAATAACATTTTAATATTATTTCTTGAATCATTTAAATTCAAAATAAGAAATTCAAGTAATGGTGTACTTCTTTTTACTATTAATTTTTTTAGAATTATTAATTCTTCTTTTTTGTTTTGATTATTCTTTTTCATTTTAATACTCCATTATAGCCTTAATTGCCTTTTTCCATTTTTCATAATCAACAGTATATTTAATATTTTCTGGTTCATATAAATTACTCATCTTATATCTTTTCTTAATAGAATTAAAGGTTTTAAATAAACCTTTATTTAAACCAATAAGATAGAAAATACCTAAAGATGTTGCCTCACTAGTGGATAGTGTCATTATTTTACAATTAGTTATATTCGCTTCTGTTTGCATTAAAATTTTATTTAATGAAGCTCCACCATCAACTGAAATTTGATTAATTTTAATTTTAGCATCTTCTTCCATAGCCTTTAATACATCATAATTTAAATATGAAACACCTAATATTGTTCCAAAAGCAATATCTTCTTTTGATGATGCACGAGTAAGCCCTAATATGGCACCCTTACATTCTGAATTCCAATATGGGGCACCTAATCCAGTTAAGGTTGGGACAAATATAACACCATTTGATTCACAATTTTTAAATGCATCCTCATTTAATTTTTTTACTATTTCTAAATTATCTCTAATAAAACCAAATGCCGCGCCAGCTATAAAAACTGAACCTTCTAAGGCATAAGATATTTTATCACCAATTTTATAACCAATAGTTGTGATTAAGCCATTATTACTTTTATATGGTTTTTCGCCTGTATTTAATAACATAAAGGATCCAGTGCCATAAGTGATTTTAATATCACCTTCATAAAAAGCACCATGACCAACAAGAGATGCTTCTTGATCACCTGATAAGGCACATAATTCTAAATCTAAATATTTTTTTATATTAGGAATATTTATAATACCTACTGTTTTATTTGAATCAATTACCTCAGGTAATATATTTTTATTAATATCAAATATTTTTAATAATTCATCATCCCATTTTAAATCATGAATATTAAAAAGCATTGTTCTAGATGCGTTAGTATAATCAGTAACATGTTTGCCGGTTAATTTATAAGAAAGCCAAGTATCTATTGTTCCAAACATAAGCTTTCCTTCATCCATTAGTTTTTTAGCACCATCAACATTATCTAAAATCCATCTAATTTTAGTCGCACTGAAATAAGGATTTATTACTAATCCTGTTTTATCATTGATTATTTTTTCTAATCCTTTATTTTTTAAATCTTCACAGATATATTCAGATTGTGTTGATTGCCAGCAAATAGCATTATAAATTGGTAATCCAGTATCCTTATTCCAAAGTACTGTTGTTTCTCTTTGGTTTGTAATACCAGCCCCAATAATATCTTGATATTCAATGTTTACTTCTTTAAGAGCAGTTTCCATTAATTCAATAGTATCATTAAATATTTCCATAGGATCATGCTCAACATAGCCTATATTAGGATAAATTTGTTTTAATTCCTTTTTTTCATTGAATATAGCATTTCCTCTTTCATCATAGATGATGACTCTTGTAGAAGTTGTTCCCTGATCGATTACTAATGCATATTTCATGTTAATCACCCTTATGAATTTATTTTTTTATCAATATCTATTTCAATAGATTTAGTTAAATAATTAAGCATATTATTAACACAATCTAAAAGCTCTAAATATTCTTCAACGAATGGTAAATCTAACAATTCCTTTTTTAAATTATTATAATCATTTAAATAAACATTATATTGATTAATTTGATTATATTCTCTAGCATTTACTAATTTCTTTTGTAAATCCTTAAGCTCATTGAATTTATTTTTTATATCTTTATTGTTATCAATATATCCTTCAAGCTCTTTAATTCTTTTTACTTCTTCTAAATTATTAAAATATTCAATTAATTTATCTTTACTATTCACAAAGCTCACCTATCATAAACCAAGTCTTCGCTTCAGTTACCTTAACATTAACAATCTTACCAACTAAAGATAAATCATCTGATTTAAAGTGAGTAAGCTTATTATGCTCTGAATAACCACATAGCATTCCATCACCTGATTTTGATTCACCATCAACTAATACCTTTACAATTTTACCAATGAACTTTTCATGGCCATTTAGATATCCCTTATTTGTATGTTCTACTAATTCATCGAACCACTTATGTTTTTCTTCTAAAGATATTGGATCTTCCATAGAAAATGCAGGTGTTCCTTCTCTTGGTGAGAATATGAATGTGAAGGCTCCTTCAAACTCTGCTTCTTCAACTAAAGAAACGGTATCTTTAAATTCTTCATATGTTTCACCAGGATATCCAACAATAATATCAGTTGTGATAGAAATACCAGGAACTAATTCCTTTAATTTTTTTATCTTTTCTAAATAAATTTCTCTAGTATATTTTCTATTCATTATTTTAAGTACTCTATCATTACCTGATTGGACAGGGAAATGTAGATGTGGCATAACACTTTTACATTTAGCCATAGCTTCCATAGCTCTATCATCCATATCTCTTGGATGAGGAGATGTAAATCTTACTCTTTCTATTCCAGTTTTATCTATATCAAATAATAAATCTCCAAATGTATATTCACCATTTCCTAAATCTTTACCATAAGCATTTACATTTTGACCTAATAAAGTTACTTCAATATAGCCTTCTTTAACAAGCTCATTAACTTCATTAATTATATCTTCTTTGGCTCTTGATCTTTCTTTTCCTCTTGTGTATGGAACTATACAATATGTACAGAATTCATCACATCCATACATAATATGAACCCAAGCCTTAGTTTTTGATTCTCTTACCTTTGGTGTATTTTCTAAGATATTACCTTCACCAGATATAACCTCAACTACAGTAGCCTTAGATAAATAAGCATCAAAAATTAATTTAGGTAAATTACCCCTATTATGAGTACCGAATATTATATCAACGAAAGGATATGATTCTAATAATTTATTAGTGGCATTTTCTTCTTGAGGCATACATCCACAAATACCAATTAATAAATCAGGATTATTTCTCTTTCTACCCTTTAATTGCCCTAATACTCCCCAAATTCTTTGTTCGGCATTTTCTCTTATCGCACATGTATTTAATAAAACAATATCAGCAAGTAGTGGATCTTCACTATGCTTATAGCCGATAGCTTCTAAAATACCAGCCATAATTTCTGAATCTGCCTCATTTCCTTGGCAACCATATGTATAAATAAAATATGTTTTATCTTTCCCTAAATTTATATATTTGGGATCAATTTGGAAATTGATTGTTTCAACTTCTTTATTTCTTCTTATTCTAGCTTCCTTTAAAGAAGGCATTACCCTTTTTAAATCTTTATCTAATTTCTTTTCGTTAATCAAAATTAATCACCCTTAACTTCTATGTTAATTCTTTTAATACTTCTTTTAATTCCTAAATCAAGAACAACACCATTTATTTTATATTTATTAGTGTTAGCAACCTTAAGTGGTGTAAACATTCCTGTTCTAAATCTATCAATAACTTGATTGATATCATCACCTAAAATAGAATCATATGGTCCACACATTCCCATATCTGAAATGAATAATGTATTGTTATATACTTCCTCATCAGCAGTTTGAGTATGAGTATGAGAACCTACTATCGCATCAACTTTACCTGAAAAATCATAAAAGAATGCTTTTTTCTCACTTGTCGCGTCCCCATGGAAATCAACAATAATATAATCAGCCTTAATATTTTTTAATAATTCATCCATTGTTTTAAATGGATCATCTAAAGGAGTATTTGTATATACTCTTCCTAGCATATTTACTAATGCGATAATTTGACCATTATAATTGATGTATAATACATCCTTACCAATATTACATGGCAAATTAGCAGGACGAACTATTTTAGCATCATTAATATAATTAGTTATTTCTGATTTTGAAAATGTGTGATTACCCATTGATATTCCAGCTATACCCATTTTCATTAATTCTTGATAATGCTTTTCTATTAATCCTTTACCTGAAGAAACATTTTCGGCATTAACAAAAACTAAATTTATATTATTCTCTTTTTTGATTTGTTCAAGATTGTTTTTTAAAACTTCTAAAGTTTTTTCGCCAACAATATCTCCTAAATAAAGAATTCTCATAAATAAATCTCCTTACGACAAGTTTAATATAACAATACAAAGATTATAAAATATGTATTATTCAATAAGCATCACCCTAATTTCGTTATCCTCGTTTACTGCTTTTACTACATAATCAGAAAAAATTAATTGATTATCTTCTAATCTTTTTTCTTCGCCTTTGAATAGTATTTCATTAGATTCAAGTGAATAAAAATCATTTGGCAAATATGATAATAGTTTAACTAACTGATCAAATTTTAAATCATATATAACATAAGAATTATTTTCCATACAGGAAAACCCGCTTTTGTTTAAATTCAAAATTTCAAATGGACCAGGAATATAATAATTGTGATTGTTATTTATATCATCATTTGTAACCTGGTATATACCGAAACAGGCCTCTACACATACTTTTTTTTCGATTATAGTATATCTAAATACATACTTATTAATGCAGATAAATCCATATGCATAATATCCTTCAACTTCAAAATCTAAATCTTTGTTATAATGATTATTACTTTTGATGATGTCGTTATAAAAAAGATTTGCGTTATCTACTTCAAATTTTATACTTTCAATTTTGTTAGCATATTTTTCTTTTTTATAGTTTGTTACTTTATATTCTCCTAATTCTAATGTTTCTTCATTAAAGTAATTTGTAACTGATAAATCTTTCATGTTTGTAGGAATTAAAATAACTAAAATAATTGCAAGCGCAATTGAACAAATTATTATAGAACATGTTATTATTATTTTTTTCATATTTTCTCCAATTGTTTACTATACCATCAAAAAATAATAGATTATTTTTGGAAGCAACTACATTATAATGTAATAATACCATTTATTAATTAATTATACCATATAAAAAGCAAGCAAAATTGTTTGCTTGCTAAATAATTACTTCGCTACATCTGTCGCACGAGTTTCACGAATAACTGTAACCTTGATAGTTCCTGGATATTGAAGCTTAGCCTCAATTTCATTCTTGATTTGTCTAGCAACTGTAATAGTTTCAAGATCATCAATTTCTTCAGGATTTACAATAACTCTTACTTCTCTACCTGCTTGAATAGCAAATGAAGATTGAACACCCTTAATACCATTTGAAATAGCTTCTAGGTTTTCAAGTCTCTTAGTATAATTTTCTAATGAATCACTTCTCGCACCAGGTCTAGCACTTGATAAAGCATCGGCTGCCGCAACTAAAACAGCAATAATTGTTTTTGGAGCAACATCCTCATGGTGAGATGCGATGGCATCAATAACTTCTTTTGGTTCATGATATTTTTGAGCAAGCTCAACACCAATTTCAACATGGCTTCCTTCAATTTCATGATCGACTGCTTTACCAATATCATGAAGTAAACCAGCTCTTCTAGCTAACATTTCATTTTCGCCAATTTCTGAAGCTAGCTTACCAGCTATCATAGCTGTTTCAATTGAATGTTTTAAAACGTTTTGACCGTATGAAGTACGGAAATTTAATCTACCAATTAATTTGATTAGATCTGGATGAATCTTACCAATACCAGTTTTAAATACTGCATCCTCACCCATTTCACGGATTGTCATTTCAACTTCTCCACGACAACGATCAACGACTTCTTCAATTCTACCTGGATGGATTCTACCATCAGTAACTAATATTTCTAATGATTTTCTTGCAATCTCTCTTCTTACAGGATCAAAACCTGAAAGAACAACTGCCTCTGGAGTATCATCAATAATTAAATCAACACCAGTTAATGATTCAAACGCACGAATATTTCTACCCTCACGTCCAATTATTCTACCTTTCATTTCCTCAACAGGAAGTGAAACTGTAGAAACTGTAGCTTCTCCTGCTGTTTCACCAGCATATTTTTGAATAGCTATAGCTAAAATATTCTTAGCCTTATTCTTAACCTCGGCTCTAGCACGCTCTTCTTCATCCTTAACATATTGTGCAATTTCAAGCTTCATTGTCTCATGCACAGTAGCCATTATGATTTGGCGAGCCTCCTCCTTAGTCATTCCAGCAACTTCAACTAATTTTTGTTCTTGTTGCTTAAGTAAAGCTTCCACCTTATTATTCTGTTGTTCTAATTCTGCTTTTTTCTCATCAATTTTAGCTTCTTTAATTGAAAGCATTTCTTCACGTCTATCAAGATTAGACGAACGTCTATCTAAAGTATCTTCACGGCTATTTAACTTATTTTCAAGCTCAACAACTATGCTCTTTCTTTCCTTAATATCTGCTTCAGCTTCCTGTCTTAGGAATGTTACTTCTTCCTTAGCTTCGTTAATTGATTGTTTTTTAATCTTTTCAGCTTCTTCGTTTGCACTAGCAATAATTTTATCTGCTTGTATTTTTGCAGTGTCTGTAGATTTCTTAGCTAAATATGCTTTAATAAAGAATCCAGCGACAAAGCCTAGTGCTAAACCCACAACAATAAGGGAAATCCATAATGCAATCATTGCATCTAGTACTTGCATTAACATAAATGCCTCCCATATTATTTTTATTTAAGTTTTCCCAAAAAACTCTATATAAATTATACTAATTTAAAACTCAATAGTCAATGAATAGAAATAAATTTTAGAAATATGAAAAATGCTATTTTAGTTTAAAATTGTAATTTATATAAAATAAAAAGTGTTCCATGTGTTGAACACAACAAATGAAACACTAAACAACTCTTATTCTTTTTCTAATAATACCTGTGATTAATAAAATTAAAAATACAATTAAATTAATTACAACAATCGTTGCCCCAACAGGTAAATCAACAGCTAAATTAGTGAATATTCCAATAACAAAACATAATACTGATATTACAGCACTAGCTATTACAACATGCTTATATGTTTTAAATATTTGTCTTGCTGATAAGACAGGGAAAACAATTAATGATGTAATTAGTAATGTACCCATTACTTTCATTCCAATTACTACAGTAAATGCACATAAAACAGAAATAATAACGTTATATAATTCTGTTTTTATACCAGAAGATTTAGAAAAATCTTCATCAAATGTAATACTAAATATTCTATTATAAAAAATAATAAATGATGCTATTACAACAACTGTAAGAACCAATGTTAATATTAATTCTGTTGTAGATATCATATATATATTTCCATATAGATAACTATCTAAATCTTTATTTAAACCACCAAGCTTAATTACTATATATCCTATTGCTAAAGATGATGAAGCAAATAATGCAATTAAGCTATCACCATGTATTTTGCTTTTTTCTGATAATTTTAAAATAACAAATGCTGCTATTACAACAACAGGTATCGAAACTAAAAGTGGGGCCCAATTTAAGCATGCTGCGATCGCACAAGCACCAAAAGCGACATGTGATAGTCCATCACCAATCATTGCTTTATTTTTTAATACCATGTTTACACCAAGCAAGCTAGAACATAATGATATACAAACACCAACTAGTAATGCTTTAATAACGAAATCATAAGATAGCATAGAAAAAAAATCATTAAGAATCATAACCTAATTCCTCCATATATTCATCTGTACTACCATAAAAATATCCATCACTTCTAAGTTCTAATACTTTATTACCAATAAAAGCATCTCTATCTCTTGAAATATCGTGAGTAATCATTATTATAGTTATTCCATGACCTTCATTTAAATGCTTAAGTGTACAATAAAAATCAACTTTAGATTCTTGATCTAGATTATTACTAGGCTCATCTAATATTAGTAAATTAGTAGTTGCACATAGACTTCTTGCTAATAAAACCTTTTGTCTTTGACCGCCAGATAATTCAGAAAAGATTTTCTTTTCTAAATTTTCTATTTTTAAAATTCTTAAAGCTTCTCTTGCTTTATCTTTATCCTCTTTATTATAAAATGGTCTTCTTCCCATTTTATTGATTAAACCTGACAATACTATTTCCATAACTGATGCAGGGAAATTCTTATCTACTTTAGTTTCTTGTGGCATATAACCAATGTTTTTAGAATTTAAATCACGACTGATTTCACCACTTATAGGTTTAATAATACCTAATATACCTTTGATAAGAGTAGACTTACCAACGCCATTAGATCCAATTACTAAAACAAAATCTTTATTATTAACTTCAAATGAAATGTTATTAATAACTACTTGGTTTTCATAACCTAAAGATAGTTGATTAACTTTTAGTATTGCCATTTTAACACCTCTAATTTAAAGCTTCTTTTATTACCTCAATATTATGATTAAACATATCTAAATATGTCTTACCATTATTAAAATCATCTTTCGATGGATTTTCCATACAATAAATAAATTTTACTTCTACATTTTTACCATTATAGCTACCGCTAGATATTTGTGAATTGATTTCATTTTTAATATCATTTCCAGCACTATTTTTGATATCTGTAGTTTCTAAAACAAATACAATTCCTAAATTATTATTTTTAATTGTATTTATAAGTGTTGCCTTTTTAGATGCTGAAATTGATTCAACTGTAGAGCATCCAGGAAAAGCACCAACAACTTCTATATTATAATGCTTTTCAAAATATAAAAATGGGTTTCTATCCGCAATAACAATAACATCTTTACTAGCTTTAGCTATTTCATCTTTCATTTTATTATCTAATTTAGTTAATTCATTTTTATATTCATTACAATTTTTTTCATATGTTTCTTTATTTGAAGAATCAATATCAACTAAAGCATCCTTTATTGCCTCAACAATATTAGCAAAATTAGTTGGGTCTGTCCATACATGCTCATCATATTCTTCCTCATGGTCATGTTCTTCTTCGTGATCGTGGTCCTCTTCTTCATATAAAGAACCTTCTAATACATCAAACATGTTGATAATTTTAACATCCTTTTTTATAATGCCTAATATTTCATTATCAACCCATCCTTCGTCGGATTCGCCACCAACATAAACAAACATTTTGCAATTTATTATAGAAGCTATCTCACCAGGTGTTGGATCATAATTATGAGCATCTGATCCTGGTGCTAATAGCATTTTAACAGATTTCCCAGTATCTTTTGTTACTGCTCTTGCGGCATCATATCCTGGGAAATTTGTAACAACAATATCATAATTTGAATTATTACTACAACTAGATAAAAATAATAAACAACTAAATAATAAACTAAATATTCCTAATAACTTTTTCATGTTTCTCCTAAAAACTAATAAATACTTTTTTACAATTATTGCATACACCACTGATGTATGTATTTTGAGGCTCTACTTCAAAAAACATTGTCTTTTTTATCATTTTCAAAAAATCATTTGTTTCTTTAGCCCCTAAATGTGATACTCTACCACATTTTATACATTCAAAATGGAAATGAGTTAAACATTTTTCATTTTCGATATATTGATATGTTGCGTATCCATTATCTACATTTTGATGTTTCAACAATACATTATCTTTTACAAGCTTATCTATATTTCTATATATAGTAGCTAAATTAACATTATAATTATTTTCTATTAACCAATCATTTAAATCTTTAATAGAAAATCTTTTATTTTTATGATTCTCTAAAAATTGATATATATATTCTTTTGGTTTAGTGTTATATGACATTATATCCCTCTTTTGCAAATCATTCGCAATTTATTATAACTCAATAAAATTTAATGTCAATACAAAATAAAAATATCCATCAAGCATATAACTCAACGGATATTTTTATAGCCTATTTAATTTTAGGAATTAATCTTTTAAAAAGAATGTATCAAAACAAACAACACAACCTGCTATGATAGAGAATACGCCAGCTAGGATTGCGCCAACAGCTAATTTATAAGCATCTTTTAAATCACTAATTGCGAATGTTTGATTTAAGAAAAAGAATATACCAGCAACTATAAATAATACTGCAGATACTATACCAGCAAATTTTCCGATATTTCCTTTTTTAAATACTACCTTAACACAACAAGCACCAATTGCTACAAGTAAGAAGATAAATGTTAAGAAATTACCAAAAGAGAATCCCCAAATTTTAGCAGAATTTTCAGTGTAACCAAATGATGTTTGGAATGCATTATATGTTGTTCCTAATATTTTTCCTTCTACTGCAGGTAAGAACATCATAATGAATGCTAATACAGCAAACACAACCTCGCAACCTAATACGATTAATTTTAAAGTCTTTTTATTCATTTTTAAGCCCCTTTCATATATTTAATTTTAAGATAAAATTATTAATAAAACAAGGTTTTATATTAATTAAAATACTTTTTTAATTCTTCTTCTTTTTCTTTAAATAAATTATTAATATTTATTCCCTCTATATCTAATTTATCTATATAAAAGAAATGAAAATTACCATTACCTAAAAATTCAGATATTTCTTTTAAATATGTTGATGCAGAATTATTTTCATTAATTGGTCCGCCTGCGGTTGTTAAAAAATAAAAATTTTTAAATTTTGATAAACCGCAAGGTCTATCATTAACATATTTAAATGTTAAATTATTAACACATATATTTTCTATATATATTTTAATAATAGATGGAAATGATAAATCCCAAAAAGGACAAGCAATAATTATATTATCATATTTAATGAATTCTTTTGCATAATTAAACATTGGATCACTAAAATCATTGTTCATAATATAATTATCTCTTTTAATTAAATCATTTAATTTTAATGGTTTAATATTTTCGTTATTTAAATCTAGATAATCAAAATTATTAAATTTACCAATTTCTAAAAATAAATTTAATAATTTTTTAGTTCTAGATTCTTCTCTTGGCAAATAATAAATAACTAATGTTTTCATTTTTTTCTCCTATATAAAGAAATTCCTACTAGTGCGCAACCTTCTAAATATGGTTTATTGATATTATTCAAATAATTTTTAATATCATCAGATTCAGCTCCTGGCTGAATTAAAACACATTTGAAATCTTTTTTGTTTTCTTTTAATAATTCTAATCCTTTTATTGGATTAATGCATAAATCTATAATGTCTATTTCATTTTTACAATCATTAATAGATTTTAATTCTTTACCAACACATTCAACATTATAATTATTCTCTATTAGTTTGTTTTTAATTTTGCAGGCATATTTATCAGGATTTAAAGTATCTCCAATAATCACAAAATTTTTATAATTCATTATTTCTTTTAATTCCATATTTGCACCTTTTAAAAATCTAATTCTATGGTAAAATAATTTTATAATTATTTCAAGAATAATTGGAGGTCATTATGAAATTTATAAGCTGGAATGTTAATGGTATTAGAGCGTGCATGAATAAAGGATTTGATGATTTTTTTAAAAATATAGACGCTGATATATTTGCCTTACAAGAAACTAAATGCCAAGAAGGACAAATAGATTTATCTAAAGAAGGTTATTATACATATATGAATAGTGCTGAAAAGAAAGGATATAGTGGAACATTTATATTTTCTAAAATAAAACCATTAAATGTTACTTATGGTATTAATGGTGGAAAATATAATGATGAAGGTAGAGTAATAACACTTGAGTTTGATAACTTCTATTTCATTACAGCTTATGTACCTAATTCGCAAGAAGAATTAAAAAGATTAGATTATAGAATGGTATTTGAAGATGAAATGAGACTATATTTAAATACATTAAAGAAAAATAAACCAATTGTTTATTGTGGTGATTTAAATGTAGCTCATAATAGAATAGATTTAAAAAATCCAGATTCTAATACTAGAAATGCTGGATTCTCTATTGAAGAAAGAACAAAATTTACTCAATTATTAAATGAAGGATATATTGATACATTTAGATATTTATATCCTGAAAAGGTAATTTATTCGTGGTGGAGCTATCGCTTTAATGCTAGAGCTAATAACGCAGGATGGAGAATTGATTACTTTATTGTTAATGATGAAATAAAAGATAAAATAGTTGATTCAAAGATATTAACAGATGTGTATGGTTCTGACCACTGTCCAGTGGAGCTAGATATTAATTTATGATGAATTTAATGACTAAAGAAAAACCATATAATACATTAACAGCTTATTATCAATATAAATATAATTCTAAAGTAGCTAAGATAGCATTAAATGGTAATTTTACATGTCCTAATAGAGATGGTTCTAAAGGATATGGTGGATGTACATTTTGTTCTAATTTAGGTAGTGGAGATTTAGCAGGAGATAAAAATAAAACTATAACTGAACAATTTAATGATATAAAAAAAATTATGGAAAATAAGTGGCCTAACATTAAATATATTCCATATTTTCAAGCTAATTCTTCTACTTATAAGCCATTAGATGAATTAAAAAAATTATATGAAGAAGCGATAAATGCTGCAGGAGATAAAATAGCTGGTTTAGATATCGCAACAAGGGCAGATTCTATTACTTCTGATGTATTAGAATATTTAGGTGAATTAAATAAAAAAATCCCAATTACTGTTGAACTAGGACTTCAAACATCTAATGAAGAAACATCTATTAAAATTAATAGATGCTTAACAAATCAAGAATTTATTGATTGTGTAAATAAATTAAGAGAAAAAAATATTGAAATAGTTGTTCATATTATTAATGGATTACCTAATGAGAATATGAATGATTATTTAAATACAATTAATTTTATTAATAAATTAGATATTCAAGGAATAAAATTTCATTCGCTTCTCATTTTAAAAAATACACAAATAGAAAAAGATTATTATAATAATAAAATTAAAATATTAACACTTGATGAATATGTTAATATTGTTGTTAATCAAATAACACATTTAAGAAAAGATATTATCATTCATAGATTAGCCGCTGATGGAGTAATAGATGATTTAATAGAACCTAAATGGACTATTAAGAAGATGGTTGTTATGAATGAAATAGATAAAAAATTAAGAAAAGA
>CAMJOZ010000001.1 GCA_946407635.1 uncultured Caryophanales bacterium | reverse complement strand
TGCCCTAATGGGTGCCAACATGCAACGTCAAGCAGTACCTATCATCAATCCTGAAAGTCCAATCGTAGGTACAGGTATGGAATATAGAGCAGCTAAGGACTCTGGTTCTGCATTAGTTGCTATCCAAGATGGTATTGTTGAATATGTTGATGCTAAGAAGATTATCGTAAAAGAAGATACTGGTGATATGCGTCACTATGATTTATATCAATTCTTAAGATCAAATAGTGCGACTGCAATCATGCAAAGACCTATCGTTAAACCAGGCGAAAGAATTGAAAAGGGCGATATTATCGCTGATGGTCAATCAATGAAGAATGGTGAATTAGCATTAGGTAGAAATGTTAGAATTGCATTCATGACTTGGGAAGGATATAACTTCGAGGATGCCGTTATCATGAGTGAAAAGATGGTATATGATGATGTTTATACATCTTTACATATCGATGAATTAGAAATTGAAGCTCGTGATACTAAGCTAGGACCTGAGGAATTCACTTATGAAATTCCAAATGTTAGAGATGAGTCTAAGAGAAACCTAGATTCTAATGGTATTATTATTCCTGGTTCTGAAGTTAAAGAAGGAGATATCTTAGTTGGTAAGACAACTCCAAAGGGACAAACAGATCCAACTCCAGAAGAAAAATTATTACTTGCAATCTTCGGTGAAAAGAGCCGTGATGTTAGAGATTCATCACTTCGTGTACCTCATGGTGGTGGTGGTATTGTTCAATCAGTACAACACTTCAAGAAGTCTAATGGTGATGACTTAAATCCTGGCGTTAATGAAGTAGTTCGTATCTTCATTATTCAAAAGCGTAAGATTCAAGTTGGTGATAAGATGGCTGGTCGTCATGGTAACAAGGGTGTTATTTCTAACATCTTACCTGTTGAAGATATGCCATTTACAGCTGATGGTCAACCTATTGATATCATGCTTAACCCACAAGGTGTTCCATCTCGTATGAACATTGGTCAAGTACTTGAGTTACATTTAGGTATGGCTGCTAAGAAATTAGGTATTAAGGTTGCAACACCAGTATTCGATGGTGCAACTATTGAAGATATCGAAAAGATTATGGCTGAAGCTGGTATGACTAAAGATGGTAAAGAAGTATTATATGATGGTCGTACAGGTGAGCCTTTCGAAAATAGAATAACTGTAGGTATTATGTATTTCGTTAAGTTAAGCCACATGGTTGATGATAAGTTACATGCTCGTAATGTTGGTAAATATACATTAGTTACTCAACAACCTATGGGTGGTAAAGCTCAAAACGGTGGTCAACGTTTCGGTGAAATGGAAGTTTGGGCACTTCAAGCATATGGTGCTGCACACACATTACGTGAAATGTTAACAGTTAAATCAGATGATTTAATTGCAAGAGATCGTACATTTGACGCTATCGTTGATGGTAAGAGAATTCCTAATTCTTCAATTCCTGAGTCATTCAGAGTATTAACTCGTGAATTACAAGCATTAGGCTTACATATTGAATTAATTAATACTGAAGATGTTAACGAAGTTAATCGTTCTATCGTTGATGGTAAGGTTAGAGAAGTTAACACAAATAGAGCAAACTATGATTCTGATGAATCAAATGACTAAGAAGGAGGAGATTATAAATGGGAAAACAATATAAGTATGTAAAAATCGGTTTAGCATCTCCTGAAGAAATCTTATCATGGTCATATGGTGAAGTTTTAAAGCATGAAACAATTAATTATCGTACTTTAAAGCCAGAACCAGATGGATTATTCTGTGAAAAGATTTTTGGACCTTCTAAAGATTATCAATGTGCTTGTGGTAAATCTAAGCGTAGTACAGATAAAGGTAAAATCTGTGAAAAGTGTGGAGTAGAAATTACTGAATCTAAGGTTCGTCGTGAGAGAATGGGTCATATTAAACTTGCTTCTCCAGTAGTTCACACTTGGTTTTTAAGAAACAGTCCATCTCCTTTAGCTGCTTTATTAGATTTAAAGACTAAGGATCTTGAACAAGTAGTTTATTTATCTTCATATATTGTAGTAGATCCAGGTACTGCTTTAATTGATACACCAGAAGGAAAGGTTCGTAAATTAGAACCAAATGAGCTTTTAACTGAACAAAGATATTCTGAATTATCAGAAAGATATCCAGATCAATTCAAAGCTTTAACTGGTGCTGAAGCTATTAAAGAATTATTAAAGAAGATTAATCTTAAAGAATTAGAAGCTGAATTAAGAAATGAACTTAAGAATCCTTCTAAACAAGGTCGTGACCAAGCTATTAAGCGTTTGGAAACAGTAGAATCATTTATTCATTCTGATAATAAGCCAGAGTGGATGATTTTAGATGTATTACCAGTTTTACCTCCTGCATTAAGACCAATGGTTCAACTTGAAGGTGGTAGATTCGCAACTACAGATTTAAATGATTTATATCGTCGTATTTTAAACCGTAATAATCGTTTAAAGAAGCAATATGAGCAAAATGCACCTCATCTAATCGTTAAAAACGAAAAGAGAATGCTTCAAGAAGCAGTAGATGCTTTAATTGATAGTTCTAAGCGTGGTAAAAAGTCTAACTTAGATAAGGCTCATAAATTAAAGAGCTTATCTGATATGTTAAAGGGTAAGCAAGGACGTTTCCGTCAAAACTTACTAGGTAAGCGTGTTGATTATTCAGGACGTTCAGTTATCGTTGTTGGTCCAGATCTAAGAATGTACCAATGCGGTATTCCAAAGGAAATGGCATTAATATTATTTAAGCCTTTCGTATTAAGAGAATTAATGGCTGAAGGTAACAGTATAGCTGTTGCTAACAGAATGGTAGATAATCAAGAATCAGTTGTTTGGGGTATTCTTGAGTCAGTTATTAGAGAGCATCCAGTTTTATTAAACCGTGCTCCAACTCTTCACCGTTTAGGTATTCAAGCATTCGAACCAGTACTTATTGAAGGTAAGGCAATTCGTCTTCACCCACTAGTATGTACTCCATTCAATGCCGACTTCGATGGTGACCAAATGGCTGTCCATGTTCCTCTATCTTTAGAGGCTCAAGCTGAAGCTAGATTATTAATGTTAGGTTCAAATAACATTCTTAACCCAAGAGATGGTAAACCAGTTGTTACTCCATCTCAAGATATGATCTTAGGTAACTATTACTTAACTATGGAAGTAGTTGGCGAAGAGAACGAAGGTCATGTTTATAAGGATTTCGATGAAGCTAATATGGCTTACAAGAATGGTGCAATTACATTACATACACGTATTTTCGTAGATGTATCATATTTAAATCAAGAAAAATTCAAGAAGAATAAATTACCATCTAAGTATTTATTCACAACATTAGGTAAAATGATTTTCAATAACATCTTACCTGATGAATTCCCTTATTTAAATGATGCATCAGAAGCTAACTTAGTAGATAAGACTCCTGAAAAGTATTTCTTAGATGTTAAGAATATTGAAGAATCTAGAAATAATCTACTTGCTCAACCAGCAGTAGAACCATTTAAGAAGAAGAATATTGCAAGAATTATCGCTGAAGTATTCAAGAGATTCAAGATTACTGAAACATCAAGAATGCTTGATAGAATCAAGGATTTAGGATTTAAGTATTCTACAATTGCTGGTTTCACTATTTCTATGGAAGATGTTATCAACTATAAAGGTAAGCAAGAAAGAATTGATGTTGCTGACAAGAAGGTTGATGAAATTACAAGCTTCTATAAATTAGGTTTAGTAACTAACAAAGAACGTAAAAAATTAATTGAAGCTGAATGGGCTTCTGCAAGACAAGATATCGAAGATGGTGTATGGGATGCCTTCAAGAAAGAAAACAACCATATTTATATGATGGCTGATTCAGGTTCTCGTGGATCTCGTTCTAACTTCGCTCAATTAGCCGGAATGCGTGGTTTGATGGCTAATACTGCCGGTGAAACTATTGAAGTTCCAGTTAAAGCAAACTTCCGTGAAGGATTATCAGTTGCTGAATTCTTCATTAGTACCCATGGTTCAAGAAAGGGTTCTACAGATACTGCCTTAAAGACAGCTGAATCTGGTTATTTAACTCGTCGTTTAGTCGATGTATCTCAAAATGTAGTTATTTCTTGTGAAGATTGTGGTACAGAAAATGGATTCTGGGTAACTAAGATTGTTGATGAAAATACTCTAGATAAGGGTGAACCAAAGCTAGTAGTATCATTAAAGGATAGATGTATTGGTCGTTTCGCAGCTAAGGATGTAATCAATCCTGAAACTGGTGAAATTATTGTAGCTAGAAATGAAATCATTGATGAAGCTATTGCTTCTAGAATTGAAAAGGCTGGTATTGAATCAGTTTACTTACGTACTAACTTAACTTGTGAAGCTAAGACAGGCGTATGTATGAAGTGTTATGGTAGAAACCTTGCAACTAATATGATTGTTGAAGTTGGTGAAGCTGTAGGTACAATCGCTGCTCAATCAATTGGTGAGCCAGGTACACAGTTAACAATGCGTACATTCCACTCAGGTGGTGTTGCCTCAACTGCCGATATCACTCAAGGTTTACCACGTGTTCAAGAATTATTTGAAGCAAGAAGACCAAAAGGTGAAGCTAAGATTTCTGAATTCGATGGTATTGTTGAGAAGATTGAAACAACAAGACTTGGTAAGCAAATCACTATTAAAGATAACTTAACAGGTGAAAAGAAAGCATATACTGTAGATGCAACAAGTGAACTTTTAGTATCTGAAGGTATGGAAATTAAGCGTGGTGCTAAGTTAATCAAGGGTTCTATTTATCCTAAGGATTTATTAAGAATCTTAAATACAGAAGCTACACAAAAATATATTGTTGAAGAAGTTCAAAAGGTATATCGTTCTCAATCAGTTGAAATTTCTGATAAGCACATCGAAATTATTGTTCGTCAAATGATGCGTAAGGTTAGAGTAAATCTTGAAGGAGATACTAAATTATTACCTGGTCATGATGTTTCTTTACAAGAATATCAAGATGCAGTTAAGAAAGTAATTAAGAATCATGGTAAATTACCAGTTGCTAAGCAATTATTATTAGGTATTACTAAGGCTGCCTTAGCATCTAATTCATTCTTATCAGCTGCTTCATTCCAAGAAACAACAAGAATCTTAACATCTGCCGCTATTCAAGGTAAGAGTGACTCTTTAGTTGGTTTAAAGGAAAATGTATTAATCGGTGGTTTAATCCCTGCTGGTACAGGTATTCTTGAAGAAGAATCATTTGAATGTGAACATAAACCTCAAGAAGAAAATGTTTATGCAGATGTATTAGATTCAGTTGAAAAGAAAAATGAATTCTCTGAAGATCATGAAAGCTACTTAAAAGAAATTTATGGTGATGATGATGAATCTCAAGACTTTACAGCTGAATATGAAGAAACTGATGTAAACGAATTATAATTAATTAATGAATCTGTCTTTATGGCAGATTCATTTTTTTATGTTTGGCGACAAATCAATGCGATTTGTCTCTTTTTTGAACAAAATTAAAAAAAGTTTCAAAAAAAATGATAGTTACCTCTCTATTATTTATATGAATAATTAAAAAAAAGAGGAGAACACGTATGAAAGAAATAATTGAAAAAGATTACTTTAATGATCTTAAAAAAATTAAAGAAACTATTAGACAAAACCAAAATAAAGCTATGGTTTATGTAAATAGTCAGATGATATTAACCTATTATCAAATAGGTACTATCATAAATCAACGAAAAATATGGGGTAGTAAATATATAGAAAAACTATCTAATGATTTAAGTGAATATGGCAAAGGATATAGTTATGACAATTTGAATTTTATGACAAAATTTGCGTCAAATTTTACCAAAAAGGAAATAGTCGAGCAACCTGCTCAAAAAATTCCATGGTTCACAATTGTAAAAATTATGCAAAAGTCTAAATCTCACGAAGAAATGTTATTTTATATTAATGCCACACATAATAATGGTTGGAGTAGATCTATGCTATTAAATCAAATTGAATTAAAAGCATACGAAAGATCTTTGATAGAACCACAAACAACAGAAATAGTAAAAAATAATGAGATAACAAATCAAATATTTAAAGATACTTATGTTTTTGATTTTATTAAATCTGATGATTTAAAGAGTGAAGAAAACTTTAAGAATAGATTACTTAATAATGTATTAAAGTTTTTACAAGAATTAGGACCTGATTTTGCATTAATAGGTAAAGAATACAAATTAGTTACTCCAACCAATGAACATTTTTATATAGATTTATTAATGTATCATACAAAGATACATGCTTATGTAGTAATAGAAGTAAAAATTGGTAAATTTGATCCTAGAGATTTAGGTCAATTAATATTTTATGTTAATGCGATTGATGATTTAGAAAAAACAGAAATTGATAATGATACTGTTGGTCTTTTATTATGTAAGGAAGCGGATAGTTATGTTGCTAAAACATCTTTAAAAAAGAATATATCTAAATTAGGTATATCTAAATATAAATTACTTGAAGAATTACCTGAATACTTAGAAAAGAAATTAAATGAGGTTGAATAATGTATTGAGTTTTTATTACTTAAATTATTGTATTTAATTTTCTTATAAGGTAAAATTATATATAAGTAGGAAGTGGTTATATATGGCAGATTATACTATAAATCAATATAGAGGTGTTTATAAAAGAGCGCTTGAATTATATCAGGATGAAAAATATAAAGAATGTGCATTTATGTTTGAAACAGTTGTTCAAAACGACCCTGAAAATTATCAAGCTCAATATTATTTAGCTGACATGCTATATTATGGCAAAGGTGTTGCTAAAAATATGAAAAGAGCTTTCCAATTATATTCAACTGCTGCTTTTAATAAGGTAACAGAAGCTCAATATATGGTAGGAATTTGCTATTTGGAAGGTAATGGTACTATGCAGGATTCAACACAAGCTGTTGCGTGGTTCACCGAAGCCGCTAAATATGCGCATACTATGAGTCAATATTATTTAGGTTTAGCTTATTTAAAAGGTGAAGGCATTCATAAAGATGTTCCTCGTGCTGCTCAATGGTTAGTCCATGCTGCTAAGGCTGGTATTGTTGATGCTCAAAGAGAAGCTGCTATGTGCTATGAAGAATTAGGTAAAATGAAAGGTGCTGCGACACTATATTTAGCAGGTGCTGAAAATGGTGATGATTATTGTATGGAAAAGATTGCTGACTGTTATGCAGATGGTAATGGTACATTACAATGTACAGAGCTTGCAATTCACTATTATGAAATGGCTGCCGAAAAAGGAAATGTTACTGCACAACTTAAAATGGGTAATAGATATTTTAAGGGTGAAGGTGTAAAACAATCTATTAAGAATGCTGTTTATTGGTATCAAAAGGCTGCTAACAATGAAAACCCTGAAGCACAAAACGCTTTAGCTGAATGTTACCACTTAGGTGATGGTGTTCCTAAAGATGACCAAACTGCTATTAACTGGTGGAGTAAAGCTGCTAATGGTGGAAATGTTGATGCGATGATTCACTTAGCTGAAAACCTAACAGACCCTACTGATGAATTTATTGATGAAGATTTAGTTACTGCCAAGTATTGGTGGAGTAAGGCTGCAGAAGCAGGAGATGCTTATGCAATGTATCGTTTAGGTGATTGTTATGAAAGAGGAATAGGTGTTTCAACAATTAACATTGATGATGCTTATAAGTGGTATAGATTATCAGCTCAAAATGGTAATCAAGATGCTATTGAGGCTTCAAAAAGATTTACAAAGAGCTTAAATGGTAAAGTAAAGGTTAAAAAAGGATAATGTTTTTAACTAAAGATGCTATAAATTATTTCAAAAATAAATTAAAAGAAGAAAATAAATCTATTGTTAATATTGTTGTAATGACTTCATGTTGTTCAATAGGGGAGAATATCCATATATCATTTGAAGACGGGTTAGATAACTATATAATTATAGATGATATTAAATTTGTATTAGATAGCGATGATAAATCATATTTTGATAATCTTAAAATTGATTATAAAAATGATATGATTATATATGATTGTATTTAAAATTATGGTGATTATAAAAAATAATCACCTTTTTTATTGCTATAATCTTTAGATTATAAGTTTTTAGAAAAAGTATTTGACTATATATTTTCTATTTGATATAATGTAAAAGCACGTGTACGTAGTATACGGGATGGGAGGAACAATCATTAGGTTGTTCTGTATACCACATCATTGGAAATAAGGAGGAAATGATTATGGCTAAGAAAGTCGTAAAGGTTGTAAAATTGCAAATTGCAGCCGGTAAAGCTAATCCAGCTCCACCAGTTGGTCCAGCATTAGGACAAGCAGGTGTAAACATTCCAGGATTCTGTTCTCAATTCAATGACGCTACTAAGGATAAAATGGGATTTGTACTTCCAGTAGTAATCTCAGTTTATGAGGACCGTTCATTTACATTCGTTGTAAAGACTCCACCTGCATCAGATCTATTAAAGAAAGCTGCAGGAATCGAGAAGGGTTCTGAAAATTCTAAGAAGCACACTGTAGCAACTATTTCTAGAGCAAAAGCTAGAGAAATTGCTGAGATGAAGATGCCTGACCTTAATGCAAACGACATTGAAGCTGCAACTAACATTATCATTGGTAGTGCTAGAAACATGGGTATCGTTGTCAAAGACTAATTTTTCGGGTTGTTAAATACAGCCTAAAACCTGTGGGAGGAATTCCCGCTTAACCACATTTTAGGAGGAAAATATGAAGAGAGGAAAAAAGTACGTTGAAGCATCTAAGCTTGTAGATAAAGCTAAAGCATATACTGCTAGTGAAGCTTTAGAATTAGCATGCAAGACTTCAACAGCAAAATTTGATGCATCAGTTGATGTTTCATTCCGCTTAAATATTGATCCACGTAAAGCTGAACAAAATATTCGTGGTGCTATCGTGTTACCAAATGGTACTGGTAAAACTCGTAAGGTTTTAGTTATTTGCCGTGGAGCAAAGCAAGCAGAAGCTACAGAAGCTGGCGCAGATTATGTTGGTGAGGCAGAAATTATCAACAAGATTAACCAAGGTTGGTTTGATTTTGATGTAATTGTAGCTACACCAGATATGATGGGACAATTAGGTAAATTAGGTCGTGTATTAGGACCTAAAGGATTAATGCCAAACCCTAAGACTGGTACTGTAACAATGGATGTTGCAAAAGCAGTTAAGGAAATCAAGGCTGGTAAAGTTGAATACCGTCCTGATAAGGTTGGTAATATCCAAATGACTATCGGTAAAGCATCTTTTGGTGCTAAGAAGTTACAAGAAAACCTAAAGACTGTATATGATACTCTTATGAAGGCACGTCCTTCAACAATTAAGGGTGGATATATTAAGAATGTATCTGTATCATCTACAATGGGTCCTGGTATTAAAGTCGATTCTGATTCAATCGCAAAGTAATTTAAAAGTAGTAACCGAAGACAGTAGGTGAGCGTAAGCTCTTAATCTCCTACCGAGGAATTTTAGGATAATTAATCCTTCTTTACCTTGGTGGAGAAGGATTTTTTCATTAAAAAATAATGGAGGTGTAATGATGAAAGAAAGTATTCTTAAGAAACAAGAAGAAGTAACAGTAGTAACTGAAAAGATGAAAGCTTCTCAAGCAATCGTTGCTTTCAAATATCAAGGTTTAACTGTTGATAAGTTCCAACAATTACGTAGAGAAATGCGTAAGAATGGTTGTGAAGTATCAGTTATTAAGAATAACATCTCTTCACGTGCAGCTAAGGCATGTGGATATGATGATTTTACAGATGCTTTATCAGGCCCTGTAGCTATCGCTTTCTCTGAGAAAGATGTTGTAGCACCTGCTAAAGTATTATTCCAAGCTTTAAAAGCTGAGGACAACAAGATTGAAGTAGTAAAAGGTGTTGTTGATGGTGTTGTTTATGATTATGACAAGTTACATGCATTATCAGTATTACCATCATACGAAACATTATTAACTCAACTAGCTGCTGGTATGTTAGGTACTGTAAGCCAATTAGCTATCGGCTTAAATATGTTAGTTGAAAAAGGACAAGAAGCCTAATTAAATTTAGAATATACGGAGGATAAAGAAAATGGCTAAGTTAACAAAAGAAACATTTATTGAATCATTAAAGGAAATGACTATTCTTGAAATCAAAGAATTAGTTGACGCTATGAAGGAAGAATTTGGTATTGACCCAACTGCTGTAGCTGCTGCTCCAGCTGCTGGTGCAGGTGCAGGCGCTGCTGCTGCTGAAAAAACTGAATTCGATGTAATTTTAGCATCTGCTGGTGCTGCTAAGTTAGGTGTAATCAAGGTTGTTAAGGAAGTAACAGGTCTTGGTTTAAAAGAAGCTAAGGATTTAGTTGATGGTGCACCTAAGCCAGTTAAGGAAAAGGTTTCTAAGGCTGAAGCTGATGAATTAAAGGCTAAGTTAGAAGCTGCTGGCGCAACAGTTGAAGTTAAGTAATTATATTTAATAATTCAATTTAAAATATTAAGCTCAGAAATGAGCTTTTTATTTTTTAAGGCAAAAGAAAAACCTGTTTTTTAACAGGCTTTTTATTGCATATTATATGAATCGTTTTTTCTAACTAAATCAGCAATTATTAATGTTAATCTTACTACCGCAAAGGTCATTAATAATATACCAATGATTATAAATAATACATTTCTAAAATCTTCTATTGATAAATATAAAACAGCTAGAGTTATAATTACTATTCCAACAATACCTTTAATTATTAATAGTTTTTTGTCCCTTTTCATTGCTATATCAATAATCATTTCAATTAATAAATATGAACCTAATACGATTAAGCAATATACGATAAATTGTTCAATTGGTAATTTATATATTATTGCGATTAGACCCATAGCGAATAATGATATTGCTACTGGAGCTGTAGAAGTAATTGTTTTTTTCTTTGATGTAATATCTAATATTAATGAAATAACAGCGATTAATATAAATAGTGAGCCAAATACATAACTTAATATTTCATTTGCTGATCTTAATAACACAAGCAATAAACCTAAAACAAAAATTAATACAGCGTAAATTATATCTAAAGCCTTTTTAGAGGCTCTGATATTTAATACATTTTGTTCTTTTTCCATAATAAACCTCCAAAGCCAATTATACCATAAGTTTCAAATGGTTTCATCCATGATTTTAAAGTTGAGATTTATGCTAATTATGATATAATTAATATGGATATTTGCGAGGTATAATTATGAATAAATTGTATGTTGTTGGTGACTCGACTTTAGCAAAATTTAATGATGCATCGTATTATTTTCCAAGACACGGCTATGGTGTTTTACTTCCTGAATTTATTAAAGGTTTAGAAATAATTAATCTAGCTATGAGTGGGAGATCTTCTAAAAGCTTTTTATTAGAACCAAATTACCAAACATTTGTAAATGGTATTTCTAAAGGTGATTATTTAATTATTGGCTTTGGTCATAATGATGAAAAAGAAGATGATGTAGTTCGTTTTTCTAGCGCCTTATATGGTAAAGATAAAGAAGGTTCTTTTAAAAATGTATTATATGAAAAATATATTAAGGTTGCTAAAGAAAAGGGTGCGACTCCAATTTTATGTACTCCAATATCTAGATTATCTAAAACAGATGATTATACTGGTTTTGTTATCCATGATACTATTAATGGTAATTATAAAAATGCGATAATTGAATTAGGTAAAGAATTAGGTGTTACTACAATTAATTTAACTGACCCTACAGTAAATCTTTATAAAAAACTAGGATATAATAATTCAGTTATTCATCATGCAATAACTAAAGGTAAAATAATTGATAATAAAATAACATATGATATTAAGAGCACAGATAATACTCATTTAAGCTATTATGGTGCAAAATATATTTGTTATTTCTTAATAAATGAATTATATGACAAAATGCCAGAGTTTAGAGAGTTTATTTATAACAAAAAAGAACCAACTCAAAAAGATATTATAGTTAATCCAGAATACCAATTTATAGAATATCATACACCAGATTTAGATAATTATAATCCAACTGATAATTTCAATAAATCTAATGATTGGTATGGTACTGCCTTTGGTATGTTAGGCGCTATACCTAATAAGGAATCAGGATTTGTTGCTTACAAGGATGGAAATGATTTTATTGTTGGTTGCGATAAACCAAATGGTAAAATTAATGCTTCAAATGAAGGCTATAGCTTTATGTTTAAAAGAATAAATAAAACTGATAATTTTACATTTAGTTGTCATGCCAAAATAATTAAAACATTAAATATTAGACAATCAGGCTTTGGTATCATGCTAAGAAGTGATTCTTATATTAATCAAAATAAGCCTAATATGAGTTATCAAACTAATCATATATCATCAGGTATAGTAACTACTGATGGTGTAAGCTTCATTATTTTTTCAAGAGAAGCGACTACCGAGCTAGATAAAGGTAATTATAATTTTGATGGCTTTTATAAAGAAAATGATGAGCTTGATTTAAAAATTAAAAGATTAGGACAAGTAATTGAAGCTTATTGTAAATATAATGATAAAGAATATAAAAAGGTATTTACTGATTTTGATATTACATCTGTTGATTTAAATTATTTGTTTGTTGGAATGTTTTCAACTAATGGGACAGTAGTTAGGTATTCTGATTTATATTTCAATATAGATGGTAAAACTATTGAAGCTTAAAAAAAGGGAGATTATATTATGAAAAAGTATGTACAAGGATATTATGAAGGAGAAAGAGCTTTATATAATATTAGTGATTCTGAAATAATAGATTGTACATTTGATAATGGTGAATCACCATTAAAGGAATGTAAGAATTTAGTTATTAAAGATACAGTATTTAAATGGAAGTATCCACTTTGGTATTGTAATAATATTGAATGTAATGGTGTAACATTTTTAGAATTAGCTAGAAGTGGTATTTGGTATACAAATAATATCACTATCAAAAATTCTTCAATTGATACACCTAAACAATTTAGAAGAAGCTCTAATATTACATTAGAAAATGTTTCTATACCTCACGCTGATGAAACATTATGGAATTGTAAAAAAATAAAAATGGTTAATTGTCAAACATGTGGTGATTATTTTTTAATGAATTCAGAGGACATTTATATTAATGGTATGAACCATAGTGGTAATTATATTTTTGATGGTTGTAAAAATATAGAAATTCATAATGCTAGATTAGATTCTAAAGATTCTTTTTGGAATTGTGAAAATGTAACTGTTTATGATTCTGTAATTGTTGGTGAATATTTAGGATGGAATAGTAAGAATTTGACATTTATTAATTGTTCAATTGATTCAGAGCAAGGTATGTGCTATATCGATAATATAAAAATGGTTAATTGTAAATTAGTTAATACAAATTTATCATTTGAAAGAGTATCTAATATCGATGCGGATATTAAATCTAAAATTGATAGTGTTAAAAATCCATATTCTGGAGTTATTAAAGCTAAAAAAATTGGAGAAATTATTTTAGATAAGGATATTGTTGATCCTTCAAAAACTAAAATTATTGAGGAAGAATAATTATGTATAATTTTGATGATATTAGTGATAGATATAATACCTATTCACTAAAATGGGATTGTGATAAGAATATATTACCTATGTGGGTAGCTGATATGGATTTTAAGGTTTTACCTGAAATAAAAGAAGCTATAATTAGAAGAAGTAATATAGAATCTTATGGATATTCTATAACACCAGATGAATATTTTGATGCATATAAGAATTTCTTTTTAAGAAATCATGATATTTCATATGATAAAAAGGATATGATATTTTCACTTGGTGTTGTTCCATCAATATCATCAATGGTTAGAAGCTTAACAAATATAGGTGATAATGTAGTAATATTAACACCTGTATATAATATATTTTTTAATTCAATTAGAAATAATCATAGAGTGATATTAGAATGTCCTTTAGATTATAATAATTATGAATATAGTATTAATTTTCTCGATTTAGAAGATAAATTAAAGGATGATAACACAACTTTGTTAATATTTTGTAATCCTCATAACCCAATTGGTAAAATATGGGAATATGATGATTTAAAAAAAGTAGTAGATTTATGTAATAAATATAATGTTACAATTATATCAGATGAGATACATTGTGATATTGCAAAAAGAAAATACACACCAATTTATAAGGTTGAAGGTTCAGAAAAAAATACTGTAGTATGTTTATCTGCGACTAAGTGCTTCAACATGGCTGGTGCGCAATCATCTATTGTTATTTGTAAGAATAGAGAGTTATATAGAAAAGTAAATAGAGGATTAAATACTGATGAAGTAGCTGAAGGTAATTTCTTTGGTTATGAAATGACAATAGAAGCCTTAAATAAGGGAGACTTATGGCTTAAGGAAATGAATCAGTATGTAAATAATAATTTTGATTATTTATATAAATTTTTAAATGAGAATTTTAAAGATATTGTTTGTATAAAAAGAGAAGCTTTATATTTAGCTTGGCTAGATGTATCTAAAATAACAAAAGATACAGTAAAGTTTGTTAATTTTATTAAGAATAAAACTGGCTTATGGATTTCTGATGGAGATCAATATGGTAAAACAGGAGTTGGTTTTGTTAGAATTAATTTAGCAACTTCATTTAATAATGTTAAAGATGGATTAAATAGATTTAAAAATGGAATAGAGCTATTTAAAGAGGAGGCTTAATTATGGAATTGGGTATTAAGAGTGAAATTGAATTTTTAGTTACTGAAAGGATATCTGCCAAAACACTTGGTTCCGGTGATGTAGATGTTTTAGCAACACCTATAATTGCAGTATTCTTTGAAAAGGCAGCCAAGGAATGTGTTAGAGGATGGCTTGAGGATGGAGAGACAACTGTTGGAACAAACATAAATGTTAATCATATTTCTCCAACACCAATTGGTATGAAGGTTAGATGTATCGCAACATTAATTAGTCAGGATAAGAGAAACCTAAAATTCAAGGTAGAAGCATATGATGAGGTATCATTAGTTGCGACAGGAGAGCATTCTAGAGTTATTGTTAATTATGATAAATTTTTAGATAAAGCTAATTCTAAAAAGACAATTTAGTTATATAAATTAAAATAATATATGAGTTTTCTCATATATTTTTTAATCTCAAAAGGAGGATGTATAAAATGGAAAAAGTTTATATTGCGATTGATTTAAAATCATTTTATGCATCTTGCGAATGCCAAGAAAGAGGTTTAAATCCACTGACAACTAATTTAGTTGTTGCGGATAAATCCCGTACTGAAAAAACAATATGCTTGGCTGTATCACCATCACTTAAAGCTTATGGTATACCTGGTAGAGCTAGATTATTTGAGGTTTTAGAAAAGGTTAAAGAAATTAATAAAGAAAGATTAAAGTACGCTAAAAATCATAAATTTATTGGTAAATCATTCAATGATATTGAATTGAAAGAAAATCCTAATTTGGAATTAGATTTTGTTATTGCTACACCTCAAATGAGTCATTACATAAATGTAAGTACAAATGTATATGAAACATATTTAAAATACATTTCTAAAAATGATATTCATGTATATTCAATAGATGAAGTATTCATGGATGTAACTAATTATTTAAAATTATATAATATAACACCTCATGAATTAGCAATGAAAATGGTTAAAGATGTTTTGAAAAAAACAGGCATTACTGCGACAGCTGGAATAGGTTCTAATCTTTATTTAGCTAAGGTTGCTATGGATATTGTTGCTAAGCATATAGAGGCAGATTCTGATGGTGTTAGAATTGCCGAGCTTGATGTATTAAAATATCGAGAATTATTATGGGATCATAAGCCTTTAAAGGATTTCTGGAGAGTAGGCCATGGTATTGCCAATAAATTAGAAAAATATGGAATCTATACTATGGGTGATATTGCTAGAAAATCAATTGAGGATGAGGATTTATTATATAATTTATTTGGTGTAAATGCTGAATTATTAATAGATCATGCCTGGGGCTATGAGCCTGTTACTATAGAAGATATTAAAAATTATAAGCCTAAGGCATCATCATTATCATCTGGACAGGTATTATCATGTCCATATGATTATAAAAAAGGATTATTAATAATTCTTGAAATGACTGATTTATTAGTATTAGATTTAGTTTCTAAAAATTTATTATGTGATCAGGTTGTATTAAATATCGGTTATGAAACAATTGCAAATACACCAAATTATGAAGGTGAAACATCTTTTGATTATATTGGTAGATTAATACCTAAGAGTGGACATGGTTCAATTAATTTAGGTTCTTTTACATCATCTACTAAAATAATTTTAGATTCTGTAAAAAAGCTATATAAAAAGATTTGTAATCCTAATTTACAAATAAGAAGAGTAAATGTATGCTTTAATAATTTAATTAGTAACGATGTAAAAATTAATAATATAGAACAATTAGACATATTTACTGATTTTGATAATTTAAAAGAAAAGACAGTTGTAGAAGAAAAAAGATTAGAAACAGAAAATAAATTACAAAAAACAATAGTAGATTTGCATAATAAATTTGGTAAGAATTCTGTAATAAAAGGAATGAATCTAGAAGAAGGAGCGACTACAATAGAAAGAAATAATCAAATAGGAGGTCATAGGAAATGAGTAATTATGATGATATTATAAATATCAAAAATTATAAATCTAGAAAAAGGCCTCAAATGTCTATTTATAATCGTAGTGCCCAGTTTTCTCCATTCGCTGCTTTAACTGGATATGAAGAATCTATTGATGAGGCTTCTAGAATTACATTAAGTAAATTAACCATATCTCAAGATGATAAAAAAATCTTGGATATTAAATTTAATATTTTAAATGATAATTTAAGTGAAAAACCTTTAGTTAATATTATCTATTTCATAGATGATTTGAAAAAACAAGGTGGTAAATATATCAATAAAGAAGGATATATTAAAAAATTTGATTATGTAGAAAAATTAATAATATTAGATGATAATACAAAAATAAATATTAAAAATATCATAGATATAGAAAGTGAAATTTTTGATAATTATTTATTCGATTAATACCATAATTTAACATAATTCAAACATATTAATGACATTTATTTTTACTAAAATTAAATTACAAAAGGATGTGATTGATATGAAAAGATTTGTTAAATTATTATCAATATTGTCATTACTAGGATTAATGTTATTTTTTATGACATCATGTTTTGAAAATGTAGTTAATATTATAAAAAATAATACTAGTACAACAACTGATGATACTGTTGAAATTCCAGAATCATCAAGTAGTGATAATACCTCATATTATCCTTATAATCCATCTAAATCATCAAGTTCTACAACTACAACAACTGAAGATACTACACTTCTTAAAGATGAAAATGGTAATATTATTCAAGATGAAATAGTTTTTGATACAACTAATGAATTATTCTTAGCTCAAAAGGAAGAATTAGATTTATATATTGTTGATTATAAAACATTATATGGTTATCAAAAATTATTAGAAGATGAATATTATGGTGATGATTTCAAAAATATTTATGAAACATTATACAATGCATCTTACAATTTCTTAGTTTCTGATAAGGATTATGAATTAACTAAATTAAATAATGAAGAATATTTAATCATTTATGAATATAAATTTGAAAATTATAATTATGCAAGTATTATCGCGTCTGCCTGGATTACAATGATTGAAGAAAACCCTATGTTATATTTTTCATATACTGGATATACATTAAGACAATATGGATCTGGAAATAATAAATATTATACATTCTGTTTACTTGCTGGAACTGATTATAAGGATAGTGAAGATAGATATTTATATAATGAAGCTATTTTAGATATGACTAATGATTTTTTAAATAAATATAATGATTTAGAAGAAAAGACTGATTATAATAAAGCTAAACTTGCTCATGATTATATTTTAAATAAGGTTGATTATGCATATGATAGCCAAGGTAATGCATCGGAAGAATATTGGGCACATAATATTTTAGGTGTTGCTTTAAATAAAGGTTCTGTTTGTGAATCATACGCAGAATGTTATGATTATTTATCATATTTAATGGATTTAAATACTTTAACTGTAGTAGGTTATTCTGGTACTCAATCATCCGGACATGCTTGGAATTATACTGAAATAGATGGTGTTTGGTATGGAGTTGATTTAACATGGGATGATGGAGATAAAATTAGTTATGATTATTTCTTAGTTTCAAGTAAAGTAATGAATAAGGCTCATACTCCATCAAATAATTCATCATATGGAATTGATTATCAGGTTGAGCTTCCTACATTATCAACTTCGAGCATTGATTCATCTTTAGATAAAGAAGAACCAATAATTCCATCAAGACCTGGAATTATTAGACCTAGGTTTTGGTTTTAATAGATTGCACTACATATGTAGTGCTTTTTTAGTTAAAAAATGATATGATAATTTTAGGTGATATTATGCTAGATGTTATTAGTAAAGATAATATGAAAAAATCAGATGAATTTACATCTATAAATATTAAAAGCAGTAGAGAATTAATGTATGATGCTGGATATAATATTTTTAAATCATATGATTTTTATGGAAGAATTTTAGTGTTGGCAGGCTCTGGTAATAACGGTGGAGATGCGTTTGTTATAACAAAACTATTATTTGATAATAATTATGATGTTAGTTTATATAAGAAAAATGATAAATTTACTGAAGATTCAAAATATTATTTTGATAAATTAGATAAAAAAATCAAAATAATTAATGATTATAATAAAATTGATTTTAATAATTATGATATATTCGTTGATGGTTTATTTGGAATTGGATTTAAAGGCGATTTAAAGGATGAGGAGGCTATGATTGCCAAATCATTAAATAGCTTAAATAAAGAAGTTATTTCAATTGATATTAATTCAGGATTAGATTCTGATAATGGATTAACTAATTTGGCAATAAAATCAACTGTAACCTTCGCAATTGATTATATTAAGCCTGGTCATTTATTAAATATGGCAAAGGATTATATTGGTAAGCTAAAGCTAGTTAAATGTGGTATAAAAGCAATTGATAAGGTTTATCACCTAGTTGAAGAAAAGGATATTATTCCTTTTATGCAAAAAAGAAAGAATTTTTCTAATAAAGGTGATTATGGATATGTTGCCTTAATTGGTGGATCTAAAAATTATAGTGGAGCGATTAGACTTGCAGGACTAGCTAATATTGCTTTAAGAAGTGGAGCGGGTGTTGCGACAATATGTGTTCCAAAAAATATTAGTGAGATTGTATCTCAGAATATATTAGAGGCTACTATTTTAAATTTATCTTCTAATCAAGATGGATTAGAATTTAATAAAGAAGAATTAGATAAAATAATGAATAGATATAAATCTATTACTATTGGTATGGGATTAGGTCAAAATAGTTCTATATCTAAAATAATAGAATATTTATTGAATAATTATGATAAGACATTAATCATTGATGCTGATGGCTTAAATGCATTATCGAAAATGAATTTAGATATTTTAAATAAAACAAAGGCAGATGTTATATTAACACCTCATGTTAAAGAAGCTTCTAGATTATCTAAGATAGAGGTTGATGATATATTAAATAATCCTGTTGAATTTGCAAAAAACTTTACTAAAAAATATAAATCAATTTTAATTTTAAAAGGACCTACAACTATCATTTCTAAAAACGAAGAAATCTATTTTGTTGATAAAGGCTCAAGTGGTATGGCAACTGCTGGTAGTGGAGATGTTTTATGTGGTGTTTTGGCAGGTGTTTCTGGATTTGTTTCTGAACCTTTAGATGTTGCCATAGTAGGTGTTTATATTAATGGCTTTTCAGGTGAAAAGGCAGAAGAAGAAAATGGAACAATCTCAATGGTTGCTCAAGATACTATTTTTAAGATTAGAAGTACAGTTAAATATTTAGAAAAAAAGAGTTCTAATTAAAGAACTCTAAGATACCATCATATCAATATCATAATCTCTAAATAAATGATATTTGGTTGATGGTATTTCTATTTCATAGTAAACACCGTTTTCTTCATATTTTCTTTTTAAGATTTCGGCTTCATTTTCTATGATTTTTTGTAATTCACCTTTGTTATAAGGTATTAATACTCTTGCGTGTATTTTTGATTTAGCTGTATTTATATAGATTTCTTCTAATAATTCATCTATTCCAGTTTCATTATAATTAGAATATCTAATTGTTTTAACACCCATTATATCCATATTTGTATTTATTGTTTTATCCCATTTGTTTAATAAATAAATCGTTGGGATATCATTTGCATTTAATCCAAATAATACTTCATTTACAACCTTTAATTGTTCATTAATATATTCATTAGATGAATCAAGAACATGAATAATTAAATCTGCGTTTTGAACTTCTTTTAATGTTTGATAAAAGCTATTAATAAGGTTATGTGGTAATTTTGATACAAAACCAATTGTATCAACAAGCATAAACTTATTTTTTTTATATTCTAATAATCTATTATATGTTGAAAGTGTAGCGAATAATTGATCTTTTGCAAGTACCATCTTATCATCATCTAAATTCAAATAATTTATTAATTTATTCATAGTGGATGATTTGCCACTATTTGTATATCCAACTAACGCAACAATAGGCACTTCATTTTTTTGTCTTCTTACGATTTGAGCTTCCTTCATTTTTCTTGATTTAATTATTTCTGATTTTAAATGATTAATTTCAGCTTCAATGTGGCGTCTATCTAATTCCCTTTGAGTTTCACCACTACCACGAGTTTTAGTAGAAGAACCACCACCAATTCTAGATTGACCCTCGTGGAAAAATTGAATTCTAGGTAATAAATATAAATCCTTAGCTAATTTTATTTCTAATTTAGCATCCTTATCAGAAGCTCTTAATTCAAATATCTTTAATATTAAATAGCTTCTATCAATAACCTCACAGCTAAGCTCAAGTTCAGTATTTCTTAACTGAGATGGTGTTAATTCATCATTAAAAATAACTATATCTATATCATTTGCATAAACTGCTATTTTTACTTCAGCAAGCTTACCAGATCCTATATAAGTTTTGGCATTTGGTTTTTCTAAAGTTTGAGTAAATTTATCTACTACTTCATAATCTAAAACTTCAGCTAGATTCTTTAATTCATTTAAAGAATAATCTATATCATATCTATCATATTTAGTTTGTATTCCAACTAATAATACCTTCATTTTACCACCGTAAAAATTATAGCATAATTGTGAAATTTATAGTATAATTATATTAATTGTGAGGTGTTTATTGTGAATAAAGTTAAAATTATTTCTGATTCAACATGTGACTTAGATTTAGATTTAGCTAAAGAGTTAGATGTTAGAATAGTTCCACTTTATGTTACATTTAATGAAGAGTCCTATTTAGATGGAGAGACAATTAAGACTCAAGATGTTTATGAAAAAGTAGCTGAAAAAGGATATTTACCTAAGACAGCTGCGGTTACTCAAGAGACATTTTATAGTGTATTTAAGGAATATCTCGATCTAGGATATGACATTGTTTTTACAGGTATTTCAAAACAAATGAGTAGAACTTATGAGTCTGCCGTATTAGCAGCAAGAGAATTAGATGATTCAAGAGTATTCGTTGTTGATTCTATGAATTTATCTACTGGTATAGGTTTACTAGTTTTAAAAGCTTGTAAATTTAGAGATGAAGGAAAAAGTGCTAAAGAAATTTCAGAACTTTTAAATGATTTAAATAAGAGAGTGAAAAGTCAATTTGCCATCGAAACAATGGAATATTTATATAAGGGTGGAAGATGTTCTGGAATGGCTAAATTCTTTGGAACATTATTAAAAATTAAACCCGTGATTTTTGTTAGAAATGGTAAGATGTGCGTTGGTAAAAAGCCTATAGGTAAAATGAAAATTGCATTAGATGCAATGCTTGATATGATTAGGGAAGATAAAGAAAAGAATAATATTGATTTAGATCATATTTTCATTACTGATTCAATTGCTCCTGAGTCATATGAATATTTAGATAAAAAATTAAAAGAAGAATTTGAAGGTGTTGATATTATACATACAACTGCTGGTTGTGTTATCGCATCACACTGTGGTCCAGGTACTATTGGTATTTTATATATAACTAAAGATTTAACTTCAAAAGAGGAAATTTAAAATATTTATATAAATATTTATATAATACCTTGAAAACAATCATTATTTTTAATATAATATTTACGAAAAATTTTTTAAATTCGAAAGGTTGTGTAAATTATGGGAAGAGCCCACGAGGTTCGTGCAGCATCTATGGCTAAGACAGCTGCTATGAAGTCATCAAAATATGCTAAATGGGGAAAAGAAATTTTCCAAGCTGCTAAGGCTGGTGTTCCTGATCCAGAAATGAATCAAGGCTTAAAGCGTACAATTGAAAGAGCTAAGAAGGATCAATGTCCTGCAAATGTTATCGCTCGTGCAATTGAAAAGGCTAAAGGTGTAGCATCTGGTGCATCTAAGGAAAAGGTTTATGAAGGATATGGTCCAGGAAATGTTGCAATGATCGTTGAATGTTTAACTGATAACGATAACCGTACTTTCACAGAAGTTAGAACTGCATTTAATAAGACTGGTGGTACTATTGGTACTGCAGTTGGTTATATTTTCTCTCGTAAGGCTTTATTCAGCTTTACAGGTTTATCAGAAGATGAAGCTATGGAAGCTTTAATGAACGCTGAATTAGATTTTGAAGATTTATCTACTGATGAAGATGGATATGTTCATATTACTGCAGCAAGTGGTGATTTTAATGCTATTAAGGCTGCACTTGAAACTGCAAAAGAAGATATTGAATTTGATACTTGTAGTGTAGATATGGTTCCATCAACTTATGTAGATCTTGATGCTGATCATGAAGCTAAGTTCAAGAGATTATTAGATTTATTAAGAGAATATGATGATGTATCAGAAATCTATCATAATGCTAATTTATCTTCTGATGAGGATGAAGAATAATATTCATTTTTAATAAATGAAAATGAGGGAAGCGTAGTGGCTTCCCTTCCTTTAATATTAAAGTGTATCCAGTGAGGTAGTATATGAAGGTAGTAATGGAAAAAGAACATTTCATAAGAACATTAAAAAGAATGACTCATGAAATAATAGAAAGAAATGAAGATTTAGAAAAGGTAGTACTTGTTGGTATCGAAAGAAAGGGTACTCCTATAGCTTTAGAAATTGCTAATTTAATTAAGTTATTTGAAGGAATTGATATTCCTGTTGAAAAAATAAATATATCATCACATAGAGATGATAATAAAAAGGATGATTCTTTTAAAGTATCATTCACTCAAAACATAAATGATAAGGTTTTAATTTTAGTAGATGATGTTTTATATACTGGTAGAAGTGTTAGAGCTGCTATGGATGCGATTATGGATTTAGGTAGACCATCTAAAATTGAGCTTGCTGTGTTCGTAGATAGAGGACATAGAGAACTACCAATTAGAGCTGACTTTGTTGGTAAATCATTACCTACAAGTAAAGAAGAAATGGTTATTTGTGATTTTGAGAACAAAGAGGTAGTTTTGAAGTAAAAATTAAAACGTTTTCAAGAAAGAATTAGTTTAAACTAACACTACTTTATGATATTATTTGTGTATATCGTAAAAATACAACTGATTTTCTATCGAAAACAAACGAGGTGAATTTTTATGTTAAGTGATTTAGAAATTGCACAAAGTGCAAATATTAAACCAATAAAAGAAATAGCTGAGTCTATTGGAATTCTAGAAGATGATCTAGAATATTATGGTAAATATAAAGCTAAAATCAATTTAAATGAAAAATTAAAGAATAAAAAGGATGCTAAGGTTATATTAGTTACTGCTATTTCACCTACACCTGCTGGTGAAGGTAAGAGTACAACTACTATAGGTCTTACTGATGCTTTAAATAAGATTGGTAAGAAAACCGTTGTAGCATTAAGAGAACCATCATTTGGACCTGTTATGGGTGTTAAGGGTGGAGCTGCTGGTGGTGGATATGCTCAAGTAATTCCAATGGAAGATATCAATCTACATTTCACTGGTGACTTACATGCTATTACAACTGCTAATAATGCAATTGCTGCTATTTTGGATAATCATATTTTCCAAGGTAATGAACTTGGAATTGATCCAACAAGAATCATTTGGCATAGATGTTTAGATATGAATGATCGTGCTTTAAGAGGTACGATTGTTGGTTTAGGAGGACCAAACCAAGGTGTTCCAAGAGAAGATCATTTTGATATTACGGTTGCTTCAGAAATAATGGCTGTATTATGCCTATCAACATCTTTAGAAGACTTTAAAGAAAGAGTTTCTAGAATTGTTGTTGCATATACATATGACAAAAAGCCAGTTACTGTTAAGGATTTAAAGTGTGTTGGTGCTATCACTGTTATTATGAAGGATGCATTAAAACCTAACCTAGTTCAAACATTAGAGCATTCACCTGCTCTAGTACATGGTGGACCATTCGCAAATATTGCACATGGTTGTAATTCAGTTATTGCAACTAAGGCTGCAATGAAGCTTGGTGATTATGTAGTTACTGAGGCAGGATTTGGTGCTGATTTAGGTGCTGAAAAATTCTTTGATATTAAGTGCCGTCAAGCAGGCATTAAGCCTTCATGCGTTGTTGTTGTTGCTACAATTAGAGCACTAAAGATGCATGGTGGAGTACTTAAAGAAAATTTAAAAGAAGAAAATGTTGATGCTTTATTAAGAGGCGTAGCAAATCTTGAAAAGCATGTTGAAAATGTTAAAAAATATAATTTACCAGTTGTTGTTGCAATCAACAAGTTCTATACAGATACTGACAAAGAAGTTGAAGTATTATTAAACTGGGCTAAAAATAAGAATATTGAGATTTCATTATCTGAGGTTTTTGCGAAAGGCTCTGAAGGTGGAATTGATTTAGCAAATAAAGTTGTTAAGACAATTGATGAAAATGATGGTAGTAAATCATTTAAGGTATTATATGATGAAAACTTACCTATCAAAGAAAAAATAACAATTATTTGTAAAGAGATTTATGGTGCAGCAAATGTAGAATTTTTACAAACTGCTAAGAATCAAATAGCTGTTATGAAGAGAAATGGTTGGGATAAATTACCAATCTGTATGGCTAAAACACAATATTCATTATCAGACAATCCTAAGCTATTAGGTAGACCTGAGGGATTCACTATGACTATTCGTGAGGTTAAGCCATCTATTGGTGCAGGATTTATTGTTGCATTAACAGGGGATATTATGACTATGCCTGGTTTACCTAAAGAACCAGCAGCGAATAATATGGATGTTGTTGATGGAAAAATTGTAGGATTATTTTAAGGAAGAGGAAGAGATTATTTATGGAATTCGTAACAGGACAAAGACAAGTAGTATTAAACTTTTCAGAAAAGTTTTGTAAAAGCCCTACTGAGGTTTTAAATTCAGATTGCTTTAAGGAAGTTTGGACAAAATATTTAAAGCACATTTATGATACTGAGAATCAATCATTTTTACCAGTATTAACTGTTTTCCCAAAGAAAAGTGTAGCTAAATATACTATTGATTTATTTAAAATGCTTTTATCATTCTCTATTGATGAGATTGAAAATTTAAATCCTTTTTATGCTAAAGCATTAGAAATGAGAGAAGTTTTATATGATTTAGTTCAAAACTTCTATGATTATTGGAGACGTTTAGAACGTTATGCAGTTGTATTAAATAGAGCAACAAAAGATGGTGTTGAATCATCTTCATTCGTTGAAGCACAAAGCCAATTTAACAATGTTATTTTAAGTACATATCGTTCTATTTCTGAAAAATTATTTGGAGCTAATTTCCCTATTTATCGTCAATTACCTGCAGGTGTTAACGCTGCATTATTATTATCAAAGAATGAATGGATGAAGAAAGATTCACCTTACTATTTCTTAGCTAAGAGTGAAGCTATTGAACAAATTGTAATTCGTCCACCATTCATTTCTTATTCAGCAAAGAATAAGAGAACTGGTACTTATCCAGAAGCTAAAGAAAATCCAATCAATAGAGTGAAAGATAATTTCAAAGCATTTGAATTCTATTGCTATGCAGCTAAGGTTGGTAGTGCACTAGCTTATGTATATTTCCATAGAGATTATATGGCTCATGGTATTACTATTGGTAATTTATTTGAATTCGTACCACTATCTAATTGTAAAGGTCAAAAGCCAGATTTATTATATATTTTTGGTGCTGATTATGATGGTGAATCAGAATTTTATCATGATGAAGAAAATGATATTTATGTAGGAATTGCTCCACATAATGATTCAATTGATTATTTTGGTTATATGAAGAAGATGTTATTAACTTTATATAATACTTCAATGATTGATAAGGGATTCTTACCAATTCATGGTGCTTGTGTTCATATCACTATGAAAAATGGTACAACAAAGAATGTTGTAATTATGGGTGATTCTGGTGCTGGTAAGAGTGAATCATTAGAAGCATTATCTGAAATGGCTGGAGATAACATTTCATCTCAATTAACTGTATTTGATGATATGGGTACATTCAAGATTGTAGATGGTAAGGTTATGGCTTATGGTACTGAAATTGGTGCGTTTGTTAGACTAGATGATATGACATCTGGTTATGCATATAGAGAAATGGATAGAGCTATTTTCATGAATCCAGATAAGGTAAACTCAAGATTAGTTATTCCGGTTGCTACATACCCTCAAATTATGAAGGGTTATAAGGTAGATATGTATTTATATGCTAATAACTATGATGAAGAATGTGAATCAGAAATTGAATTTTATGATAACGCTGACGAAGCTAAGAAGATTTTCATTCGTGGTGCAAGAAGAGCTAAGGGTACTACTCAAGAAATGGGTATGACTGAATCATTCTTTGCAAATCCATTCGGACCAGTTCAAAGAGAAGCTCAAACTAGAGTTATCATTGATAAGATGTTTGATCAATTATTTAAAACAGGTGTCCCTGTTGGTAATTTACATACAAGATTAGCTGTTCCTGGCATGGAACATGATGGACCAAAGCTAGCAGCTAAGAAATTATTTGAATTATTGGAGAAGTAAAATTATGGCAAGAGTAGGAATTATAATGGGATCTACCTCTGATTATGAGGTAATGCAAGATGCATGTAAAATTTTAGATGAATTTGGTGTTGATTATGAGAAAAAAGTAGTTTCTGCTCATAGAACTCCTGATTTAATGTATGAATATGCTCATACAGCAAGAGAAAGAGGATTAAAGGTTATTATTGCTGGTGCTGGTGGTGCAGCACATTTACCTGGTATGGTTGCAGCAATGACAACTTTACCTGTAATTGGTGTTCCAGTTAAATCAAGAGCGTTAAATGGTTTAGATTCATTACTATCAATTGTTCAAATGCCAGGTGGTGTACCTGTATTAACAGTTGCTATTAATAATGCTAAGAATGCAGCTTTATCTGCAATATCAATTTTAGCTAATGAAGACAAGGTATTATTAGATAAAATTGAAGCATTTAGAAAAAAACAAACAAACGATGTTTTAAAGGCTGAATTATAAAAAATTAGGTTATGGTTTTCCATAGCCTTTTTTTGTACATAAAACTTGATTTGTGAGTATTTTATATATTTATATATAAGTTTACATACGTTTACATCACATATTGGTAAAGTTAGATTGACATTTCTATAAATAATGTTAAAATATGATAGAATGTTAAATGTTTTTATTTTTTAACAAATATAGATTAGGAGAATTTAGAAAATGGCAGATTTAAACATTAAACAACAATTAAAAGATTTCATTACTTCTGAATTAGGAGTAGATGCAAATGAATTAGAATTTGACACTCCATTATTTGGTGATGGTATTGGTCTAGATTCTATTGATTCAATTGAAATCATTTCTTTTGTTGATGAAACATTTGGTGTTTCAATGAATGGTGTAGATAGAGAACATTTCCTATCAATTGATACTATTGCTGATTATATCGCTAGTAAACAATAATTTTTTTAAAAATAATATTCTTTATGGATATTATTTTATTTGCATATAATGATGTAAAGTTAACTTTACTCTGGAGGATATATAAATGACTAATAATAAAAATCGTTGTGTTATCACAGGATTAGGTGTAATAAGTGCAATTGGAAACAATGTAGAAGAATGTTTTACAAATGCACTTAATTCAGTATGTGGAATTAAAGAAACTCATACAGTTGATACTGAAAACTGCTATGCTAATTTAGCAGCTGAAGTTCATTATGATGATTTAGATAAGATTCCTAATACAGAAAATTTAGATAGAGTTTCTAAATTATGTATTAAAGCTACATTAGAAGCTTTAGAAGATTCTAAATTAGAAATTAAAGAAAATGATAAAAATGTATCAGTAATTATGGGTAGCTGCGTTGGCGGCGCTGTTTCTATTGATCATTATTATCGCAATAATAAAGATAAAAATGATGTTGCTAAAATGCCTATTTCAGCTATCGCTTCAAGTGTTGCAAGCTATATCAATGCAGGTGGTGTTGTAACAAATATTGCTAATGCATGTGCTGCAGGTACTATTTCAATTGCTTATGCATGCGATTTAATTAGAAGTGGTAAGGCTGAAGCAGTAATCGCTGGTGGTACTGATGCTTTCGCATCTGTTCCTTATGCAGGATTTTTAGCACTTCATGCACTTGATTCAAATCCCTGTTCACCATTTAATCATTTAAGTGGTATTACACTTGGTGAAGGTTCTGGTGCTTTAGTTGTTGAATCATATGAGCATGCAAAAGCAAGAGGTGCTCACATTTATTGTGAAGTATTAGGTTCTGGTGTTACAAGTGATGCACATCACATTACTGCACCTCGTCCAGATGGAGAATGTCAAATGAATGCTATTAATTTAGCTATTAAAACATCTGGTGTTAAGAAGAGTGATATTGGTTATATAAATGCGCATGGTACTGGTACAGCAAAAAATGATGAAGCAGAATTCTTATCACTTCATACAATTTTCGATAACGAAAATGATAATTTAAGTGTTTCATCAACTAAGGCAATGGTTGGTCACTGCTTAGGTGCTGCTGGTGCTATTGAAGCTGTGTTTGCTGTTAAGGCTTTAACTGAAAACAAGGTTCCTGCAACTTTAGGTTATTCTGATGAAGATTTAGAAAAACTTAAAGAAAGAGCTGGAAAGATTGATTTCGTTCCAAATAAGAGCAAAGATAAAGAATTAAATACAGTTATGAGTAATTCATTCGCATTTGGTGGAAATAATGCAAGTATTATTTTCTCTAAGAATGAAGGAAACGTAAAAGAAGAAAATAATAAAGATGGTATCTATATTACTGGTTTAGGTATCGTTTCTCCAATGGGTAATGGAGTAAATAATTATATTAATAAAATTAACGAAAATGTTAAACCTGAAGCTAATAGTATTCATTCAACTGTAACTGTTGATGACTATAATGAAGTAGGTTTAAAGATGGCGTTTTATCGTAAGCTTGATAATTTCTGCCAATTACAAGCAGTATCAGGTATGCAAGCATTAAAGGATGCTAATATTGAAGTCAATGATGATAATGCAACATCAATTGGTATTGTTGTAGGTTCATCACTTGGAGCTTTAGGTACTTGCTGCCAATTCACAGAAAATATCGTTGAAAAGGGTAACTCTAATGGTTCAGCATTTAAGTTCCCTAACACAGTATATAATGCTGCTGGTGGATATTTATCAATTTGTTCTGGTATTAAAGGTTATAATGTAACAGTTACAAATGGTAACCAATCAGGTTTACAATCTGTTGCTTATGGTATGAATATTTTAAGACAAAATAAGGAAACTTATGTTGTTGCAACAGGTACTGATGATAATATTGAAATAATTAATGAATTATATAATAAGTTAAATATGGTATCAAATGATGTAGCTATGCCATTTGATAATAAAAATGGATTTACATTATCTGATGGTTCTACATCAATCATTTTAGAAAATGGTAAGAATGCAGAATCTCGTGGTGCTAAAAAGTATGCTAAATTATTAGGATATGGTATGGCTTATAAGGGTGTTGATTTTGCTACATTAAAGGGATCTGATGAAGCATTAGATAGAGCAATTAACGATGCTTTAAAGGATGCTAATTTAACTATTAATGATATTGATACTGTTTCTGGTTTTGCAAATGGTATTAAAGAAGTTGATGATATTGAAATCAATTCTTTACAAAGAGTATTTGGTAATAAATTATCTAATATTAATGTACTTGAGGTAAAATCTCACATTGGTGAGGCAAGAGCTTCTGCAGCTTCAATGGCTTTAGTTCATGCTTCATTAATGTTATCAGGCGATATTAAAAAGGATAATGGTTACACTATTTCAAATGGTAAAGTATCAAATAAAGTTGTTACTTCAGACAAGATGAAAAATGTATTAGTTATTTCATATGGTTCTGGTGGAACTTATACAGCTTTGGTTGTTTCAAAATAGGAGGATAATATGATTGCTATTGTTACAGGTGCTTCTAGTGGTATTGGTAGAGCATGCGCTATTAAATTAGCAGAAGATGGTTATACAGTTGTTATTAACTTTTCACATAATGAAGCTAAAGCACAAGATGTTTTAGAATTAATTAAATCTAAAGGTGGAGACGGAATGATTTATAAGGCTGACGTTTCAAACCAAGAAGAAGTTAATCAAATGGTTAAAGATGTTTATAAAACATATGGCCAAATTGATGTGTTAGTTAATAATGCAGGTATAGTTAGAGATGAATATTTATTAATGCTTACTAAGAAAAACTTAGATGAGTGTTTTGAATTAAATGTTAAGGGCTATGTTTATTGTGCTCAAGCTTGTGCTATGAAGATGTTTAGAAAGAAAAAAGGCGTAATTATTAATATGTCTTCTGTAAGTGGTAAATTTTCACTTCCTGGTCAAGCAGTTTATAGTGCAACTAAGGGTGCTGTTAATCAATTAACAAGAACTTTAGCTAAAGAATTAGGTGGCTATGGTATTAGAGTTAATGCTGTTGCTCCTGGTTTTATTGAAACTGAAATGCTTAATGCTATTCCTGAAGAAAAGAAAGAAGAATACTTAAAGGTTATTCCAACTCATAAGCTAGGTAATGCTACTGATGTTGCTAATTTAGTTTCTTTCCTAGCATCTGACAAAGCAAATTATATTACAGGTGAAATCATTACAATTGATGGAGGTTTATCACTATGATTTTAATTGATGAAATCAATGAAAAGATTAAACAACGTCCACCATTTCAAATGATTGATAGAGTTTTAGAAATTGTACCAAATGAAAGTGCAATTGGAAGAAAATGTGTTTCTGTAAATGAACCATATTTTATGGGTCATTTCCCTGGCTCTCCAATTATGCCAGGTGTATTAATTGTTGAGTCTTGTGCTCAATTATGTTCATTAGTTTTTGAAGCTGATGGAACTGATGAAGAAAATATTTATGTGTTATTAAAGGTTGATAACTTTAAATTTGTTAAGGCTGTTATTCCTGGAGATATATTAGAATTACAGGTAAACAAGTCAAAGGTTTTAGGACCTCTTACATCATTTGATTGTAAGGTTTTAGTTGATGGTAATGTTTATTCAAAGGGTACTTTAACTTTTACTAAGGTAGATAGAAAAACTATTTATAGTAGATAGGGTGATTTTATGTGGGGTTCAAACAAGAAGAAAAAAGTTCTTGTTATTAACGGAAGTCCTAAATGTGAAAATAGTTCTACAATGGTTGTCACAAATGCTTTTTTAAAGGGCATGAAAGAATATGAAGATTATGATTTAGAAATCATTAATGTTCAAAGATTAAATTTTAAACCATGTCTTGGTTGTTTATCTTGCTGGGGTAGAACTGAAGGTGAATGCATCATCAGAGATGATGATATTAAAATGGTAAAAGAAAAAATATTAAATGCTGATATAATTATTGAAAGCTTTCCATTATTTTTCTTTGGTATGCCAGGCATTCTTAAATTATTCACAGATAGACTTTTGTCAATGATGCTTACATATCGTGGTCATAAACCACCAGAGAATGGTGAATCATTACATGGGTTAAGATATTATGATGAAAACAAAAGATTTGTTGTAATTTCATCATGTGCTTATAATGAGGTTGATTTAGTTTATGATTCTGTAAAAGCTCAATTTGATTTTATTTGTGGTAAAGATGGGTATTACGGAATATTTGTTCCACAATTAAAAACATTAGTTGATATTAAAAATGAAAACAAGCTAAACAGATTTTTAGTTAAGTTTTCTCAAGCTGGCAAAAGCTTTATGGAAAATGGTAATTTAGATAAGGAAACATTATCTAATTTATCTAAACCACCATTTAGCGACGGAGCTTATAAAATATTTTTAGATCAATTTTGGCAGGAGGAAAAAGATGGTAAAAGAAGTTAGTTTTGAAGATATTAAAAAATTAATAATCGAATGTGCTAATGTTACTACAGATTTTACTCCTGATTCAATATTAAAAGATGATTTAAATATAGATTCATTATACGCTGTAGAAATGATTCTAGAACTTGAAGAAAAATTTAGTATTAATATCCAAATTGAAGAAATGGAAGACTTAATTAAAGTCCAAGATGTTGTTGATCTAGTTAATAGAAAGCTAAGAGGTTAATTAAGATGAATTTTGAAGAAATAGAAAAGCTAATCCATATGCTTGAAGAATCTCAATTATCATATTTAGAAATTGAAGAAAATGGATTTAAAATTAAATTAGATAAAAATAGTGGTGCTAGATTAGTAGAAGAAGTAAAAACTGAAGCTAAATCTGAAGAAAAGAAAGAAGAAAATGTAGAAGTAAGTGGTAATGTTATTACATCTCCACTTGTAGGTACATTCCACTCAGCACCATATAAGGATGCTAAGCCTTTTGTTAATGTTGGAGATAAAGTTAAGAAGGGCGATAAGCTTTGTATAATTGAAGCCATGAAGGTTATGAATGAAATAACATCATCATATTCAGGTACAGTAAAAGAAATCTGTGCTTCTGATGGTGATATGGTTGATTTTGGTAAGAAGCTTTTTGTAATTGGTGATTAATTATGTTTAAGAAAATATTAATTGCCAATCGTGGAGAAATTGCTGTAAGAATCATTAGAGCTTGTAAAGAATTAGGTATTGAAACAGTTGCTGTATATTCAAAGGCTGATGAGGATGCTTTACATAGAGAACTTGCTAATGAGGCAGTATGTATTGGCGATAAAAATAGTTTAGATTCTTATTTAAATATTGAAAATATTATTAGTGCTGCTTGTTTAACTGGATGTGATGCTATTCATCCAGGTTTTGGTTTTTTATCTGAAAATCCACAATTTGCTAGAATGGTTGAAACTTGTGGTTTAACATTTATTGGACCTAATCCAGATGTTATGGAAAAAATGGGTAACAAAAGTGAAGCTATTAGATTAATGAAAGAAGCTGGTGTTCCTATCGTTCCAGGTTCATATAAGGCAGTTGATAAAGAAGAAGGTTTAGCAATAGCTGAATCTATAGGATTTCCTGTTTTGATTAAAGCATCTGCTGGTGGTGGCGGAAAAGGTATACGTCTAGTTGAAAATAAGAATGAATTTGAATTATTATTTAATGAAGCTAAAGAAGAAGCTTTAAAATTCTTTTCTAATGATGAATTGTATATTGAAAAATATATCAGTCATCCTAAACACATTGAAGTTCAAATTATGTGTGATAAATTAGGTAACTGTATTCATTTATTTGAAAGAAATTGTTCATTACAAAGAAGAAATCAAAAGATGGTTGAGGAAGCTCCTTGTATTAGTATTTCTCAAAATCTTAAAAATAAATTATATCAAAGTGCTTTAAAGGCTTGTAAATATGTAGGCTATGATAGTGTTGGTACTATTGAATTTTTAGTTGATGGTGAAGAAAATTATTACTTCATTGAAATGAATACTCGTGTTCAAGTTGAACACTGTGTTACTGAAGCTGTAACTAACGTTGATATAGTTAAAAACATGATTAAAATAGCTTATGGGTTACCTTTAGCTTATAAACAAGAAGATATTAAGCTTTCTGGTTATGCAATTGAATGTAGAATTAACGCAGAGGATATGGATAATGACTTCAGACCAAATCCAGGTAAGATTACATTTATGCATGTTCCTGGAGGAATGGGTGTAAGAATAGATTCTGCGGTATATCCAGGATATGTTATTCCACCTTATTATGATTCAATGATTTTAAAGGTTATTTGTTTTGCAAAAACAAGACTTGAATGTATAAGAAAGATGCGTGAAGCACTAGAAGAATTAATTATTGATGGTATTAAAACTACAGTTGAATTCCATTATGTTTTACTTCACCATCCAACATTTATTTTAGGTCATTACGACACATCATTTATAGAAGGATTTATAGAGGAGTTGAAGGAGAATGCAAGACTCGTTCAATAAAAGAAAAGAGAAAATTCTTGAATTTAATACAGCCTTAGAGGAATTAAATTTAAGGAAAAGATATGAAACATCTATTCCTAAAGAAATTCCTGATGATTTAATTGTTAAATGTCCTAAGTGTACTAAATTTATTTTAAAAGATAATTTCATTTTAGATCATAAGGTTTGTCCTTATTGTAATTATCATGGAAGATTGACTTCTAAAGAAAGAATTATCGATTTAATGGATTTAGGATATCAAGAATTATTCATGAATATTAAAGAAAAATATCTTGATTTCCCTGAATATGAAGAAAAGCTTGAGGCTGCCAAAAAGCTAACAGGTGAGGATGAATCTGTTTTATGTGTTAAGGGAACAATTGATGGTATTAAGGTTTTAGTTGGTGTTATGGACTCATTCTTTATGATGGGTTCTATGGGTAGTGTCTGTGGTGAAAGAATCACAAGATTAATCGAAATGGCAACTGATGAAAACCTACCATTAATCATTTTTACATGCTCTGGTGGTGCTCGTATGCAAGAGGGTGTAATAAGCTTATTCCAAATGGCTAAAACAAGCCAAGCTTTAGCTAGATATAAAGAAAAGGGTTTATATATTGCTGTATTGACAGATCCTACTACAGGCGGTGTATCTGCATCATTTGCATCATTAGCTGATATTACAATATCAGAGCCTAATGCACTTATAGGCTTTGCTGGAAAAAGAGTTATCGAAAGAACTATCAAAGAAACTTTACCAAAGGAATTCCAAACTGCTGAATTCTTACTTGAAAAAGGTTATATTGATATGATTTCTGATAGAAAGGACTTAAAGAAGAACTTAAGTACAATCTTAAGACTTCATAATTATAAGTAATATGATACTCTCAGAAAATGAAAATAAGATTACTTCACTTGAACAAGAATTATTAAATCTTGAAAGTGATGATCCTAGATATAATGAAATTAAAGAAGAATTAAAAAAATTAAAAATTGAAACTTATTCTAATTTAAGTGCGTGGGATAGAGTTTTAATTGCTAGAAGTGAAAAAAGAATAAGAGCTAAACAATTAATTGATAAATTGATTACTGATTTTATTGAGCTTCATGGAGATCAATATTTTTCAGATGATCAATCAATTATTTCAGGTATAGGTTTTTTAGGTGATAAGCCTGTAACTATCTTAGCTCAAGCTAAGGGTGAAAATTTAAATGATAATTTAAAAAGAAATTTTGGTATGACTTCACCTGAAGGTTTTAGAAAAACCTTAAGATTAGCTAAAGAAGCTGAAAAATTTAGAAGACCTATTATTACAATCGTTGATACATCAGGTGCTTATCCTGGTAAGGGTGCGGAAGAACGTGGTCAAGCACGTGCTATCGCTCAAAATTTATTAGAATTTTCTAGTTTAAAAACACCTGTTATCGCAATAATATTATCAGAAGGTGGTTCTGGTGGAGCTTTAGCTTTAACAGTTTCTGATTATGTTTTTATGTTTGAAAATGCTATATATTCAGTACTTTCACCTGAAGGATTTACATCAATACTATTTAAGGATAAGGTTCCTGTATCAGAAGTATGTGATGTTATGAAATTAACATCTCATGATTTAAAGGATTATGGAATCGCTGATGAAATAATAAATGAACCTCTTGGTGGAATTAGATATGTATCAAATGATTTCGCAAATGAATTAAAAAATAAATTAATTAATAAAATCGATGAGCTTGAAAAGCTAAGTGATGAAGAATTAATTAATAATAGATACGAAAAGTATAGAAAAATTGGAAGTGGAAGATAATGAAAATTGCATTTTGTTTTGCAGGCCAAGGCAGTCAATATCAAGGAATGGGTAAAGATTTTTATGATAATTTAGAATTATCTAAAGAATTATATGATAGATATCCAGAAATAAGAGATTTATGCTTTATTGATAAAGATCAAGTATTAAATCAAACTGTTTATGCTCAAAAGGCTATTTTATTAACTGAATATGTTATGGCTAAGGAATTAGAAAAAAGTGGTATAAAACCTGAATATACATGTGGTTTATCTTTAGGTGAATATGGTGCCCTTGCTTTTTCTGATTGTTGGAAATTAGATGATGTATTAGAAATAGTTAAATGTCGTGGTGAAATCATGCAAAATGCATTACCTTTAGGTACATCTAAGATGGTTGCTGTCATTGGACTTTCAAGAGAACAAGTTTTAGAAGGAATTAAAGTAGAAGAGGGCTTATGTCAAATTGCTAATTACAATTGTCCTGGACAAATTGTTATCACTGGTGATAATAAAGGTGTTGATTTAGCAGTTGAAAATATGGCTAAGCTTGGAGCTTTAAAATTAATACCACTTAATGTAAGTGGAGCTTTCCATTCTAGATTACTAGATGATGCATCTAAAGAATTAAGAAAAGTATTAGATAAATATGAGGTTAATAATCCAAAATATAAAATGATTTATAATTACACTGGTAAAGAGGATGAAAGACCTATTTATGATTTATTAGAAGCACAAATTCATAATAGTGTTTATTTTGAAGATTCAATTAGATATTTAATTGATAAGGGTGTAGATACATTTATTGAGGTTGGTCCTGGTAAAGCTTTATCTGGCTTTATTAAAAGAGTTGATAGAAAATTAAATATTTATACTGTTAATGATTTTGAATCATTTAATAAGACAGTTGAGGCTTTAAAGAATATATGATTACTAAACTAAATAAAGGACCTCATTTGAAATATGAATATTATTTAGTTGATACAATCCCTTCTACGAATACTTATTTTAAAGAAAATTATAAAAGCTATAAGGATAAGTCTATTTTAATTGCTTTAGAACAAACAAATGGAAGAGGAAGATATGATAGAATTTGGAAATCTTCTAATAATGATATTATTTTCTCTATTTTATTAAAAGAAAATAAGAATTATGCAATTATAGCTCCTTTAGCTATTTGTTTAGGATTAAAAAAATATAATATTAAAGCTGGTATTAAATGGCCTAATGATGTTTATTTAAATAATAAAAAATTATCAGGCATTCTAATTGAAGATATTTTTAATTCTAAATTTGTAGCTTCAATTGTTGGTATAGGTATTAATATGACTGATAAACCATCTTTATATGGAGTTGGTTTAAATATAAATAAAGATAAATTTGAAATTATTGATAGTATTATAGAAGAATTTGATAAATTATTAGATTTAAATAAATCTGATTTAATTAAGCTATATCGTGATTATAGTACTATTATTAATAAAGATGTTTATTATCAAGGATTAACATATAAGGTTGTTGATATTGATTTAAATGGACATTTAGTATTATCAAATTTAAAAGGTAAAATAACTGTTTCATCAGATGAAATTAATATTAAGGAATCGTTGTTAAAATATGAAAATAAAAATTAAGGATTTAACTATTATGGCAATGATGCTTGCCATATTAATTGTATGTTCTAAAATTTCATTTAATATTGGAATAATATTTTTAACACTTCAAACATTCGCTGTTGCTTCAATAGGTTTGATTTTAAAGTGGAAAAAAGCCTTGATAGTATTTTTTACATATATTGTTATGGGCTTAATAGGTATTCCAGTATTTTCTACAGGTGGAGGATATCAATATATTTTTTATCCATCTTTTGGTTTTATAATTGGATTTATGTTATCAAGTTTTGTAACAGGATCTAATTTATTTAATAAAAATAAATGGATGTTGATACCTAAAGCATTATTAGGTTTAATTGTAATAGATATAGTTGGTTTAATTTATATGTATTTAATTTTAAATTTCTATATGGATAAACCATCAAGTATTTTATATGTTTTAGAAGTAGGATTTACTCCATTTATTATAAAAGATTCTATAAGTGTAGTTTTAGCATCATTAATAGCTATAAGATTAGAACCAGCTATTAATAACATTGGTGAATTTAATAATTCAATTGAATTAAATAAGAATAAAGAATAAGTCAAATTTGACTTATCTTTTGTTTTTATTCTGTCAAGAAAAAATACTTGACAGTATACTTTTATATGGTATAATTTTATCCGTAGATTAGAAAAGAAGGAGTGTTTATATATATGGTAAAAATTAGATTACAAAGATTTGGTGCTCATAAGGCTCCAAAATATCGTATCGTTGCTGCAGACTCAAGATCACCTCGTGATGGTAAGTTCTTAGAAATTTTAGGTACTTACAATCCTTTAACTGATCCAGCTACTGTAACTTTAAATGCTGAAAAGATTCAAGCTTGGATTAAAAATGGTGCTCAACCAACTGTAACAGTAAAGAATATCTTAATCGCTAACAAAGTAATTTCAAAGTAATAGGATGGTGATTAAGTAATGAAGTTTGAAGAATTGATTAAAAGTTTAATTCTTCCTTTAGTTGCTTATCCTAACGATGTTCAAATTATTGATAAATCTCAAGATGATAATAATTTAGAATTTCAAGTAAAGGTTAGTCCTAATGATCTAGGTAGAGTAATTGGTAAAGGTGGTAGCTTAGCTAAGGCCATTAGAACAATTCTTTACGCTGGAGCTTCTAAGGAAGGAAAGAAAATTCATTTAGATATTGATAGTAATCAATAATAATATGCGTATGATTAGTTTACTAATTGTACGCATTTTTATTTTATTTATATAAATAAAATGTTATAATATTTTATGGTGTTTATGTATGAATAAAGAAGAACAATTAGTTAAAATTTTAATTGAAAAAAAATATCATATTTCATTTTCTGAATCATGTACTGGTGGTATGTGTGCATCAAGATTAATTAATGTTGCTAACGCATCTATGGTTTTAAATGAATCATTTATTACATATTCAAATGAATCAAAAATTAAATATTTAAATGTATCAAAAAATACAATTGATAAATATGGTGTATCTTCTAAAGAAGTAGCTTATGAAATGGCTAAGGGAGTAGCTATTAATACTAATTCTAATGTAGGAGTTGGAGTAACAGGTGTTGCTGGACCTTCATCAGATGGTATAAATCCAGTTGGATATGTTTGTTTTGGATTTTATATTAATGGTGATATTCATACATATGATGTTAATTTTAATGATATTGGTAGAAATAATGTTAGAATGAAAGCATGTGATTTTGTTTTTGATAAGCTTATTGAATTATTGAGGTAAGTTATGGATAAGAAGAAAATATTTTTAGGTATAGAGCTTTTAGTAGATATATTAGCTATTGTTGCTATAATTGTTTTAGCAATAGTATTAAAATTAGATATTAATTTTTATTATTCTTCATTAGGAATTATAATGGGTTTAGGTTTATTTAATTTAATTGCTATTATGATTGAAGAAATGGTTATTAAAGAATATCAAGCTCAAAGATTTACAATTGCTATGCACGCATTTTATACAGTATTAAATGTAGGTGCTTATTATTTAGTTAAATATGTCGGTGGTTATGAAGTTTATAATTATTTATATTTAATTCTAAGTTTTGTAGGAACTATATTAATTGTAGTTATGTTTATGATTTTTAATTATCATTCTAAAAAAGATGGTAATGATAATAAACCTAAGTTTAGAGTCAATAATAATAGAAAGTAGGAATCCATTATGAGAGAGAAGAATTTTATTACTTTTGAAGGTGGAGAATGTAGTGGTAAAACTACTGTTATAGCTGAAATAGTTAAAATGTTTGATGAATTAAATATAAATTATGTTTCAACAAGAGAACCAGGTGGAGTTAAAATAGCTGAAGATATTAGAAAGGTTATTTTAAATGTTGATAATGTTGGTATGGAGCCTGAATGTGAAGCTTTACTTTACGCGGCTGCTCGTATGGAACATTTAAATAAAAAAGTAATACCTTCACTAAAAGAAGGTAAAATTGTTTTATGTGATAGATATTTAGATTCATCTATTGCATATCAAGGTGTTGCTCGTGGATTAGGATTAGAAAATATTTTAAAGATTAATTCATTTGCGTTAGATCATTTACCTGATTTAACAATATTTATTGATGTTAAGCCTGAGGTTGCTTTAAAAAGATTATCTTTAAGAGATAAAACTGATAGATTAGATTTAGAAACAATTGATTTTCATAATAAAGTTTATGAAGGATATCATGAAGCTTTAAAATTATATCCAGATAGATTTGTTGTTATAGATGGGAATCAACCTTTAAATGATGTTGTTAATGATTGTAAGAAGGCAGTATTAAAATATTTAGGAGTATAAAATGAAGGTTAAAGATGTTTTAGTTACTCAAAAGAAGAATTTTAATATCTTAAAACAAGCATATGATAATGATAGATTATCTCATGCATATTTATTTTACGGTGAAAAGGGTACTGGTAAAAAAGAAATGGCATATGCTTTAGCTTGCATGCTATATTGTAAAAATGGTTGTTGTTTTGAATGCCCTGAATGTAAAAGAATATTATCTGGTAATCATATTAATGTGTCTTATATTACTGTTGATGATGATAAAAGACAAATATCAAAAGAACAAATAATACAACTTCAAGATGAGTTTTCTAAAACAAGCTTAGAGGAAGGTCCTAGAGTTTATATTGTTGATGGTATAGATGAAACATCAATAAGTGGTCAAAATTCATTATTGAAATTTATTGAGGAGCCACAAAATAAAGAAAAAACAATTGGTATTTTTATCGCTACTGAATTATCTAATGTTGTGACAACAATTCAATCAAGATGTGTTTTAGAACATTTTGATAATATTCCTAGAGATTCATTAAGAGATATTATTCATGAAAGTGGTATTGAATTAATTGATGCAAGCTTATTATCTTGCTTAACAAATGATTCTGATGAGGCACTTGAAATATATAAAAATGATAATTATTTTATGGTTCGTGATTCTTTTTTAGAATTATTAGATATTAAAACAAAAAAAGATATGACACTATTTTATTTGAAAAACCAAATGTTTTATAGTGATTATCAAAATCTTAATATGTTATTATCATTTATTTTACAATTTTTAGAGGATGTTAATTTATCCAAAAATAGTACTGATAAATTGATTTTAAAGCCTTTGTGTGATAAAATCTTATCATATAAGAAGAAAAACAATAATCTAGAAGAAAAGTACGAAAACATCTTAAATGATTTTAAGATGCTTAAGGCAAATGTTCTTGCTAAAAACGTATTTTTTGATATCGTAGATAAATTTATTTAATGGTGAAATTATGAAGGCAATTAGGGTTCAGTTTAAACCAGCTGGAAAAAGATATTTTTTCTCATATGGAAATTTAAATATAACTGATAAAGCTAAGGTCATTGTAAATACAGTAAGAGGTCTTGAATTAGGTTTTGTTGTAGGTGAATCTTTTGATTTAAAGGAAGAAGATTTAACTTCTGAATTGAAAGATATTGTTAGAATAGCAACAGATGATGATATAAAAGGTTATGAAAAGAATAAGGAAGATGAACCTTTTATATTAAAGAAAACTAAAGAGCTTGCTAAAAGAAATGACCTTGATATGAAGGTATTAGAATGTGAATATACACTAGATAGATCAAAATTAATTATTTATTTTGAATCTGAAGGTAGAGTTGATTTTAGAAATCTTGTTAAGGATTTAGCTGAAATATATCATACTAGAATTGAATTAAGACAGGTTGGTTCTAGAGATGGTGCGAAGGTATTTGGTGGTATTGGTCCTTGTGGATTAATTGTATGTTGCCAAACATTTATTACTGAATTTGCAAACGTAAGTGTTAAGATGGCGAAGAATCAATCATTATCCTTAAATCCAGTAAAGATATCAGGTAATTGTGGTAAATTATTATGCTGTATAAATTATGAAAATGATTTATATACTGAATTAAGAAAGAACGCTCCTGATATTGGTGATATAGTAAAGACAGCTGATGGCGAGGCTAAGGTTTTATCTTGTGATGTTATTAACAAGAATTTAAAGGTTAAATATTTAAATGAAGATAATAAATTTGGATATTTAAAAATAAGTGATGTTGAATTTACTCCAAGAAAAGATAAGGTTGTAAGGTACGAGGATGACGATAGTTTCTAATGAACTTTTAGGTAGACCACTACTTAAAATATATCAAGATACTGAATATTTCAATTTTTCACTAGATTCAATGTTACTTGCTAGCTTTTGTAAAATAACTAAAACAACAAATAATATATGTGATTTATGTAGTGGAAATGCTCCAATACCTTTATATTTATCTTTAAGATGTAAATCTAAAATAGTAGGAGTAGAAGTTTTAAAACATTCTTATGATTTAGGTATTAAATCTATAAATGAGAATAATTTACAAAATCAAATTGAATTATTAAATGATAATTTAATTGATATAAATAAAAAAATAGGTAATCATAAATTTGATTTAGTTACCTGTAATCCTCCTTTTTTTAAGGTAGGAAATAATAATATTAATCCTAATGATAACAAAGCTGTTGCAAGACACGAAATACTTGCGACACTTGATGATATCGTTAAGGAAGCAAGTTTACTTTTAAAAACTAAAGGTAGATTTGCGATGGTACATAGACCTGATAGACTTATGGAAATATTAGAAGTATTTAAAAAATATAGAATAGAACCTAAAAGATTAAGGTTTATTTATCCTAAAATGGGTTATGATTGTAATCATATATTAATTGAAGGTACCTATGATTCTAATCCAGGATCACTTAAAATAGAGGCACCGTTATATGTTTATAATGATGATAATACATGGACTCAAGAAGTCTTAAAAATATATAATTATGAAGGAGTTGATTAACAATGTTTTTAAGCTATTTAAACAAAAAGGAAATGTTAAAGTTCTTAGATTTAGCTGTTTACATGGTTGATATCGATGGTGAACCAACAGATGTTGAAAAGAAGGTATTAAACAAGATGATAGCTGAACTAGATCAAGTAAAGGATGAATATACATTCCGTAAGACTGATACAATTGAAAATACTATTAATTTTTTCATCAATTGTAATCAAGTTGTAAAGAATATTGTTTACTTAAATCTAGTTACTATTTCAATGGAAGATGACTTATATAATACATCTGAATTATTATTCTTACAAAAGGTTCAAGAAGAATTTGAAATATCTAATGAAAAGCGTAGAGAGTTAATCTCTTTAGTTTACGCTCAACGTGACTTAAGAGAAAAAGGCATTCGTATTATTAAAAACTAATGCGTATCAAAAGCTTTGATTCTGATGGCGCCATTTTATATTTAGTTGCTACACCAATAGGAAATTTGAGTGATTTTTCTTATCGTGCGATTGAAGTATTAAATAATGTGGATATAATCTACGCTGAGGATACTAGAAACTCTAGTATTTTATTAAGACATTATAATATTAAAACTAAATTATTAAGCTATCATGAATTTAATCAAGATATTAAAAGTGAAGAAATTTTAAACGAATTAAAATCTGGAAAGAAGATTGCTATTATTTCTGACGCAGGCCTACCTGTCATTTCAGATCCTGGTTATAAAATTTCTACTCTAGCAATTGAAAATGGTATTAGAGTTTCTACTATTCCTGGTGCGAGTGCTGGTATTTCAGCTTTAATTTCTTCAGGATTAGTTCCTATGCCATATCTATTTTTTGGTTTTTTAGAGAGCCAAAAAACAAAAAGAATTAAGCAATTATTAAACCTAAAGAATTTAGGATATACTATGATTTTTTATGAAGCTCCTCATAGAATTCATGATACTTTAAATGATATTTTAGAGGTGTTAGGTGATAGAAATATTTGTATAGCTAGAGAATTAACTAAGATTAATGAAGAATTTATTCGTGGTCGTGTTTCAGAAATAATTAATTATGACAATATTAAAGGTGAAATTGTCTTAATTGTTGAAGGAGCTAAAGAAGAAATAGCTAGTAATTTAGATCCAATAAGTGAAATAGAACAAAGAATCGCTTTAGGCACTAAAACTAGCCAAGCTATCAAAGAGGTAGCAAATGAGTTTAATCTAGATAAAAATGAATTATATAAAAAATATCTAGATTACAAGAATAAAGGTGAATGAAATTGAATTTTTGTGAGCAATATAAGTATTTAACTGATGAAAATAATATTTTTAAAGAAATCAATTATGATGAATTAAAAGATATTTTAGACAGCTTTAAAACTGGTTTAATATTGGTTGGTGGACCATGGCATAATAAATGTCAATCAATCATGAAAGAAACAAACGACATTTGTAAAAGAGAAGGATTAGAAGAAGTATTTGTTTATAATCCTAAATTTGTAAATGTATTTAAGGAAGAAGAAGATTTAAGAGATTGTTTAACACTTGAAAACAAACTTAAATATTATTATATTATTGAACATACTGGCTATAAAAGTGATAATTTAGTTAAGGATACTTTAATAGCTAAGATGAATCTTCCTACTTTTTTAGCTATTAAAAATGGAGTTTGTGTTAAATACTACACACCATCTTTAATTAAGGATTCAAAAGATCCATTTTTACATGAGGAAGGTAATTTAGAAGATAAAACATTAGAATTTGATGCTAAATTGACTGAATTATGTAAAGCTATAATTGATGAAAAAAATAGGTTTTTATAAGAATTAGATTTTTTCTAATTCTTTTTTTAAAGAATATGAATGAAACTGTATTATGTTATATTAAAAAGAAAAATGAATATTTAATGCTTTATAGAAATAAAAAAGAAAATGATATAAATATGGGTAAATGGATTGGTGTTGGTGGTCATATAGAAAAAAATGAAACACCAATTGAAGCTTTATATCGTGAGGTTAAAGAAGAAACAAATTTAGATATTTTAGATTATAAATATTTAGGTGATGTTTATTTTTATGATAATTCTTATTCTGAATTGATGCATTTATATGTTGTTTTAGATTTTAAAGGATTAGAAATCTTTAATGATGAAGGGACATTTAAATGGATAAATAAAGAAGATGTTTTATCACTTAATTTATTTGAAGGTGATAAAATATTCTTAAAAAGAATAATTGATGAAAATTATGACTTTTTTAAATTAGAATTATTTTATGATAATGGTATATTAAAGGAGATGAAATTCTTATGATTTATCAAAAATTTATAAAAATTAAAGAACAAGAAGCTATAGATAATGATAAAGAAGAATCATCAGTAATTTTATTACTTGAATCTATTTTAAATTGTGAAGCTCATGATTTATATTTAAAAATGAGTGAAGAAATAGATGAAAATACAATAAATAAATTTAATGAAATATTTAAGAAATATTTACATGAAAACAAACCAATTCAATATTTGATTGGCTATACTACATTTTATGGTTATGATTTTATAGTAAATGAAGATGTTTTAATTCCTAGATTTGAAACTGAAGAATTAGTTGAAAATATATTATACCGTTATGATGAATATTTTAAAGGTAAAAAGGTTAAGGTTTGTGATTTAGCAACTGGTTCTGGTTGTATTGCTATATCACTTTCAAAAGAAGAGCCTAATATGGAAGTTATCGCAACTGATATATCTTATGATGCTTTAAAGGTTGCGAAGAAGAATAATGAAAAATTAGGTGCGAATGTTAAATTTTTACAAGGTGATATGCTAGAGCCTTTAAAGGGTATGAAATTTGATATATTTGTATCTAATCCACCATATATTCCTGAAGATGAAGAGGTAATGCCTTTAGTTAAGGATAATGAGCCTAATATAGCTTTATTTGGTGGAAATGATGGTATGAAATTTTACAGAATCATTTTAGAAGGATTAAAGCCATTATTAAATGATAAAGCTTTAATTGCATTTGAGCATGGCTATGATAAGAAAGAAGAAATGATAAAGCTTGCTAAAAAATATTTTCCAAATTCTGAGGTTGAAGTTATTAAGGATTTAGAAGGAAGGGACAGAATGACATTTATTTATGTCGGTATATAAAAATGAGTAAAGTTATTATTTTCCCAACTGATACTGTTTATGGTATAGGAACTCCTATTTTTGATTTAGAAGGAATTAAAAGAATTTATGAAATTAAAAATAGACCACTTGATAAGCCTTTAGCTTGTTTATGTAGTGATTTAGAACAAATTAAATCTATTTGTATTGTATCTAGTGATGCAATTAAATTAATTAATAAATTCTTACCAGGTGCTTTAACATTAATACTTAAAGCTAAAAAGGAAGTTTATGAAAAAATAGGATATGAAACTATTGGTGTTAGAATACCTAATTATTCTAAAGCTATTGATATTCTAAAAGAAAATGGTCCTATGCTTACAACAAGTGTTAATGAAAGTGGTAATGTACCACTTAATGAATATGATGAAATTTATAAAAAATATAATGATTTAGTTGATTATATTTATGATAGTGATAAACAATCATCTAATCATCCTTCAACTGTATTATCATTAGTTGATGGCATAAAGGTCTTAAGAGATGGAGATATTACATTAGATAATATTAAAGATTGTCTAAATAATTAAAAAAATCTTTTCTTGTAAATAATTTTTTTATTATGTATAATAAATATACGAGGTATAAAGCGATGAATAAAATTATTGATAAATATATAGATAAGCTTATGACATCTAAGCCAGATATGCCTTTATGGAATATCGAATCAATTAATCATGGTAAAAAACCAGCATGGAATTATATTGATGGCTGTATGATGACATCACTTTTAGAAATGTATAAAACAACTAAAGATGAAAAATACATTAATTTTGTTAAGAAGTTTGTAGATTATTATGTTTTTGATGATGGAACTATAAGAGGCTATGAGCCAGAAAAATATTCTACTGATGATATTTGTGAATCTAGAGTATTATTTGATTTATTAGATTTAACAAAAGAAGAAAAATATGATAAGGCTATCGAATTAACTTTCTCACAAATTAAGACTCATCCAAGAACTAAAGAAGGTAATTTCTGGCATAAGAAGATTTATCCAAATCAAGTATGGCTTGATGGATTATATATGGCTCAACCATTTTATACAAGATATCAAACTTTAAGAGGTAAAATGAATTACGCTGACATTGTTAATCAATTTAAGAATGTTAGAAAGATTATGTTTGATCCTAAAGCAAAGCTTTATTATCATGGATATGATAGTGAAAGAACTATGTTCTGGGCTGATAAGAAAACTGGTTTATCAAAGAATTTCTGGTTAAGAAGTATTGGTTGGTTTACAGTTGCTTTAGTCGATGTATTAGATTATATGGACGAACAAATGTATGATGAATATAATACTATTAAATCTATTTTAAAAGAAACTGTTGATGGTATTTTAGAATATCAAGATAAGGATTCTAAAATGTTCTATCAAGTTCCTAATTATCCAGGAAAGAAGGGTAATTATTTAGAAACATCAGGCTCTGCAATGATTGCGTATGCTTTATTAAAGGGTGTTAGACTTGAAGCTTTACCTCCTAGATATCAACAAATCGGTTTAGATATTTTTGATGGTATCTGTAAGAAATATTTATCTCAAGATGAAAATGGAGATTTAAATTTAGGTGGTATTTGTTTAGTTGCTGGTTTAGGACCAGAAAACAATTTAAGAAGAGATGGTTCTTATGAATATTATATTTCTGAACCAGTTGTAAATAATGATGCTAAGGGTGTAGGTCCACTTGTAATGGCTTATACTGAGGTTATAAAGGCAGATAAGTAATAATAAAATCTAGCGATTTGGTATGAATTGCTAGATTTTTTTTGTTTAATATATCATATTTGAAATTTTTATGATAAAATGTTATGAGTATATATATACTCATTTTTTAGGAGGATTAATTATGAGTGATTTTAATCATCAAAAAATTGAAAAGAAATGGCAAGAATATTGGGAGAAGAATCAAACATTTAAAACTGATGTTTGGGATTTTTCTAAACCTAAATTTTATGCATTAGATATGTTCCCATATCCAAGTGGTGTAGGTTTACATGCTGGACACCCTGAAGGATATACAGCTACAGATATAATTTCAAGAATGAAGAGAATGCAAGGATATAATGTATTACATCCAATGGGATATGATTCATTTGGTTTACCTGCAGAACAATATGCAATTCAAACTGGTAATCATCCAGAAGGATTTACTAAGAAAAATATTGAAACATTCACTAAACAATTAAAAGAATTAGGATTTGATTATGATTGGAGTAAATGTATTTCAACATCTGATCCTAAATATTATAAATGGACTCAGTGGATTTTTAAAAATCTATATAAGGATGGTTATGCTAAATATATCGATATGCCAGTAAACTGGTGTGAAGAATTAGGTACAGTTTTATCTAACGATGAAGTCATCGATGGTAAGAGTGAGCGTGGTGGATATCCTGTTATTAGAAAGAATATGAAACAATGGGTTATTGACCAACCTGCCTTCGCTGAAAAATTATTAGATGGTTTAAATGAAATTGATTGGCCTGAATCAACAAAGGATATGCAAAGAAACTGGATTGGTAAATCAACTGGTGTTGAGGTTGAATTTGAAATTGTAGATGGTGGTAAATTTTCAATCTTCACAACTTGTATTGAAACAATTTATGGTATTACATTCATGGTTTTAGCACCAGATGGAGAAGTAACTAAATCATTACTTGATAGAGTTGAAAACATTGATGAAGTTAAAGCTTATATAGATGAAACATTAAAGAAGAGCGATTTAGATAGAGCTGAATTAAGTAAGACTAAGACTGGTTGTCCATTAAAGGGTATTTATGCAATCAACCCAGTAAATGGTAAAAAGGTTCAAGTATTTATTGGTGATTTCGTATTAGCTAATTATGGTACAGGTGCAGTTATGGCAGTACCTAGCCATGATCAAAGAGATTTTGAATACGCTGTAGCTCATAATATTCCTATGATTCAAGTTATTGATGGTAGAGATTGTAAGGATCATGCTTTTGAAAAAGAAGATTATTTAGGAAAAGGCTGTAAATTAATTAATTCAGAAGAATTCAATGGCTTAACAGTTGAAGAAGCTAAGGAAGCAATCACATCTAAGCTTGAAAAAATGGGTGTTGCGAAAAGAACAGTTAATTATCGTTTCCGTGAGTGGATATTTGCTCGTCAAAGATATTGGGGTGAGCCAGTACCTGTAGTTCATACAGAAAATGGTGTGTATATACTTCCTGATGAGGAATTACCACTTGTTTTACCTGAACTTGATGATTATAAAGGAAGAAATGGTAAAGCTCCACTTGAAAACGCAGTAGAATGGAAGAATTATAATAAGAATGGTGTTAAGGGCTTAAGAGAAACATCAACTATGCCAGGTTCTGCTGGTTCAAGCTGGTATTTCTTAAGATATATTGATCCAGATAATGATAAGGAACTTGCAAATAAAGAATTATTAAAGCACTGGATGCCTGTTGATTTATATATCGGTGGACCTGAACATGCAGTAGGACACTTAATGTATTCTAGAATTTGGAATAGATATCTATATGATAAAGGTATTTCTCCAGTTAAAGAACCATTTAAAAAGCTTGTTCACCAAGGTATGATTTTAGGATCAAACGGTATTAAGATGGGTAAGAGATTCCCAGAATATGTTGTTAATCCATCTGATATAGTTAGAGATTATGGTGCTGATACACTTCGTTTATATGAAATGTTCATGGGACCACTTGAGGCATCTAAGCCTTGGAGCAATCAAGGTGTTGAAGGTGCTAAGAGATTTATTGATAGAGTATTTAGATTAGTTACTGATGAACAATATACAAAAAGAATCACTAAAGAATATGATAATACTTTAGAGAAGGTATATCATCAAACAGTTAAGAAAGTAACTAATGATTTTGAACAATTAGCATTCAATACAGCTATAAGTCAAATGATGGTATTTGTTAATGAAGCCTATAAGGCAGATAAAATTTATATTGGATTCATTGAAGGCTTAGTTAAATTATTATCACCTGTAACACCTCATATATGTGAAGAAATGTGGGAGATACTAGGTCATAATAAAACTATCGCTTTTGAAAGCTGGCCAACATATGATGAAGAAAAAACAAAAGATAATGATGTTTTATATGTAGTATCTATAAATGGTAAAGTAAGAGATAAGTTCAGTATCTCATTATCTTCAACTGATGAAGAGGTTAAAGAAAAGGCATTTGCTTTACCTAGAATTCAAGAATTAACTACTGGTAAAGAAATTGTTAAGGTTATCGTAGTTAAGGGTAAGATTGTAAACATTGTTATAAAGTAGTGATTTAAAATATCACAACACTTTTTGTGGGAAAGAATTTGAAAGGTAGGAATCTTTATGTCACATGTATTAAAGATTGAGAATCTACACGCAAGAGTAGAAGAAAAAGAAATTTTAAAAGGATTAAATCTAGAAATAAAATCAGGTGAGGTTCATGCAATTATGGGACCTAATGGTACTGGTAAATCTACAATGTCATCTGTTATTATGGGTCAAACTAGATATCAGGTTACAGGTGGAGATGTAAAGCTAGATGGTGAATCTATTTTAGATAAGGAAGTAGATGAACGTGCAAGATTAGGAATTTTCCTTGCATACCAAATGCCTGTTGAGGTTCCTGGTGTTACTAATAATGATTTTATTAGAGCGGCTTTAAAGGCTCAAACTGGTAAGGCTCCTTCATTATTTAATTTCATTAAGGATTATGACAAAGCCTTAAATGATTTAAAAATGCCTGAGGATTTAGCTCATAGATATTTAAATGAAGGATTCTCTGGTGGAGAAAAGAAGAGAAATGAAATCTTACAAATGAAGATGCTAAAGCCTAAATTTGCAATATTAGATGAAATAGATTCTGGTTTGGATGTAGATGCTTTAAGAATAGTTGGTGAAAATGTTTATAATATGGTAGATGATAATCTAGGTGTATTATTAATTACTCACTACCAAAGATTATTAGATTATATAAAACCAGATTTCGTTCATATTATGATTAACGGTAAAATTGTTTTAACTGGTGGTAAGGAATTAATCGAAAAGATTGATAAGAACGGTTATGATTGGGTAAAGGAAGAACTTGGAGTTGATATCGAGAAAAAAGAAGAAAAGAGAACCCATGCGATGTTATCTTCATGTGCTTTTAACCCAAAGAATAATAATTAATAATGGCAAATATTATTAATGTTTCCAAATTGGGTTCTTTGGATATTGTTATAATAGAAAATAGATTTGATGAAATATATTTAATAGATAAGAACACTAATGTTGAAATCATTAATTCAAATGTTACTATTATCGATGTTACAAAAAATGGTAATGTAACTGTTAATGTTAATAAAGATTCAGTGTTGAAATATTTTATATTATTAAGTCAAAACACAGATAGAATATTTGATATCTTTGGTAATGTTAATGTTATTTCTGTTTCTTTAGATGAAACACATGAAATGATTAATGTTAATTTATTATCTGAAAATGCAAAATTTAATTTAAAAAGATTAGTATATTCAGATAATTTTAAATCAGGTTTTGTTTATTATGTTGATCATAAAAATAAATCTACATTCTCTAATATTGAAAATGTAGGTATTGCTTCAAATGGAGCGAAGATTATATTTGATGTAACAGGCAAAATTGAAAGTGGTATGGCTAAAAGTAGATGTTCTCAACTATCTAAAGGTATTTTGATGGATGATGAGTCAGTTATTAATGCTAAACCAATTTTATTGATTGATGAATATGATTGTTTTGCAAATCATGGTGCGTCAATTGGAAAAATGAGTGATGAAGCTTTATTTTATATAAGAAGTAGAGGTTTAACAAAAGAAGATGCTTTCTTCTTAATTATTTCAGGAATTGTTAATCCATATATTGATTCTATTCCAGATGAAAAATTTAAAGAAGAAATATCTAATCGTTTAAGTAATTTGATTAAGGGGTAAATTTATTATGGATTTATCAGTATATAAAAAGGATTTCCCTGTATTAAGAGATAATCCAAATTTAGCTTATTTAGATTCAGCTGCGATGGCTTTAAAGCCTGATTGTGTTATTAAGGCAGTTGATGATTATTACAATAAGCTTGGTGTAAATGTTCATAGAGGTGTTTATGGCTTAAGCTATCAAGCAACTGATAAATATGAAGCAGCTAGAACTAATATAGCTAACTGTTTAGGAGCAGAGTTTGAAGAAATTGTATTTACAAGAGGAGCTTCAGCTTCACTTAATTTAGTTGCTCAAAGCTATGGTATGAATTTTATTAAAGAAGGCGATGAGGTTATCACTTCAGAGCTTGAGCATCATTCATCACATATGCCTTGGTTTAATGTATGTGAAAAAACAGGTGCGACTTTAAAATATATACCACTAGATAAAGAAGGTAGAATTACTGTTGAAAACTTTAAAAAGGTTTTAACTAAGAATACTAAGGTTGTTGCGATAACATATGTTTCAAATGTTTTAGGCTATGTTACACCAATAAAAGAAATAATTAAATTAGCACATGAGGTTGGCGCTATAGTATCACTTGATGGAGCTCAGGCAGTTCCTCATATGAAGGTTAATGTTAAAGATTTAGATTGTGATTTCTTATCTTTTTCAGGCCATAAGATGTGTGGACCAACTGGTATTGGTGTTTTATATGGTAAAAAGAAATTATTAGAAAAAATGCCTCCAATTGAATTTGGTGGAGATATGGCTGATACTGTTACTAAGGATTCTCAAACATATAAAGCTACACCATATAAATTTGAGACAGGTACACCTATAATAGCTGGTGCTATTGGTTTATCAGAAGCATTTAATTATTTAAATAAAATTGGTTTTGATAATATTTCTAAATATGAGAATGAATTAGCTAAATATGCAATTAGTAAATTAAAAGAAATACCTGAGGTTATTGTTTATAATGAAACATGTGAAACAGGTACAGTTTCATTTAATTTAAAGGGAATTCATCCTCATGATGCAGCAAGTGTTTTTGATAATCATGGAGTCTGTATTAGAGCAGGACATCACTGTGCTCAATTAATTACTTCATGGCTTGATACTATTGGTACAGTAAGAGCTTCATTCTATTTTTACAATACACTTGAGGATGTAGATAGATTTATTGAAGCTGTTAAGGATGCAAAAGATTTTTTTGGACAATTTTAGGGAGTTGATTTAAAAATGGATTTAAACGAATTATATAGAACAGTTATCATGGATAATTATAAAAATCCAAAAAATAGAGGTTTAGTCCATACTGATGATTATCATTTCGTTCATTTAAATAATCCATCATGTGGTGATAACATGAATGTTGAAGTTAAAATCGAAAATGGTAAGATTGTTGATGTTAAGCAAGAAGCTTCTGGTTGTTCAATCTCAATGTCTAGTGCTTCAGTTATGACTGATGTTTTAATAGGTAAAACAGTAGAAGAAGCTAAAAAAATCATTAACGATTTCTATGAAATGGTTATGGGTAAAGATGACATTGATGATGAAGCCTTAGGTGAAGCAATTGCTTATATGGGTGTTAGAAGCTTCCCTGCTAGAATTAAATGTGCAACATTAGCATGGAAGGCTATCGAAAAAGGAATTGATGAGGTGATAAATAGTGAAAAATAGTAAAGATTTAGCTAACGATATAGTCGGTGATTATAAATATGGCTTTCATACTGATGCTAAAACTGTATTATCATCTGGTAAAGGTTTAAATGAGGATGTTATTAGATTTATTTCTAAAGCTAAAAATGAACCAGAATGGATGCTTGAATATAGACTTGAAGCATACAAAAATTTCTTAAAGATAGATAACCCTAAATGGGGACCTGATTTAAGCTTTATTAATTTTAATGATTATACATATTATATTAAATCAAGTGATAAGACTGAGAATAAATGGGAAGATGTTCCAGAAGAAATAAGAGAAACTTTTGATAAACTAGGTATTCCTGAGGCTGAAAGAAAATATTTAGCTGGTTCATCAAGCCAATTTGAATCAGAGGTTGTTTATCACAACAATTTAAAGGAACTAGAAGATCAAGGTGTTATTTTCTGTGATACAGATACAGGATTAAGAGAACATCCTGAAATCTTTAAAAAATATTTTGGAACATTAGTAAAATCTGATGATAATAAATACGCTGCTTTAAATAGCTGTGTATGGAGTGGTGGTTCATTTATTTATGTTCCAAAGGGAGTAAAGCTTGATAAGCCTGTTCAATCATATTTTAGAATTAATACAGAAAGAATGGGCCAATTTGAAAGAACTCTAATTATTGTAGATGATGATGCTGATATCCATTATGTTGAAGGATGTACAGCTCCTTTATATTCAAAAGATTCACTTCACGCTGCTGTAGTTGAAATATTTGTTGGTAAAAGAGCACACTGTAGATATTCAACTATTCAAAACTGGTCTAACAATATTGTTAATTTAGTTACAAAAAGAACTTTAGTTGATGATGAAGGTCACATGGAATGGATAGATGGTAATGTTGGTTCTGGATTAAATATGAAATATCCTGCATGTATTTTAAAAGGTAAAAAATCTAGAGGTACAACAGTATCTATCGCATTCGCATCAGAAGGACAACTTCAAGATGCTGGTGCGAAGATGATTCATATAGGTGAAGATTCAACTTCAAGAATCATTTCAAAAAGTATTTGTCGTAGTGGTGGTAAAGTTAATTATCGTGGTATCGTTTCTTGTGAAAAGAGTGCTAAGGGAGCTAGAAGCCATGTTGAATGTGATACATTAATATTAGATGATAAATCAACATCTGATACTATTCCTACAAATATTGGTAAGAATAGTGATATGTATATTGAACATGAGGCTACAGTTTCAAAAGTAAATGAAGAACAATTATTTTATTTGATGAGTAGAGGCTTAACAGAGGCTGAAGCGACTGAAATGATTGTTATGGGATTTATTGAGCCTTTTTCAAAGGAATTACCAATGGAATACGCTGTAGAGCTTAATAGATTAATTAAGCTAGAAATGACTGAATCTATAGGATAATATTATGGAAATTACATCATTAGATAATCCAAAAATTAAATTATTATTAAAATTAAATCAATCGAAGTATAGAAAAAAAGAAGGTTTATTTATAGTAGAAGGAGCACACCTAGTAAAGGAAGCTAAAAACCTTAATTTACTTGTTGAAGCTTATTCAGTAAATGATATTGATGGTTATATTAAAGTAACTAAAGAGATAATGAAAAAAATTTCTAATACAGACACAATCCCAACAGAAGTAGGTTTATGTAAAATATTAGAAAACAATAAATTATCTAATAAAATATTAATATTAGATGCTGTACAAGATCCAGGTAATTTAGGAGCTTTGATGAGAAGCGCAAAAGCTTTTGGTTTTGAAACAATAGTTTTAGGTGAAGGCTGTTGTGATATTTATAATGATAAGGTTATAAGATCAAGTCAAGGAGCTATTTTTAAATTATCTTTTATTCATGCTAATTTAGTTGAATTTATATCAAATTTAAAAGATTATGATATTTATGGTACTGATGTAGTTAATGGTATTGATGTAAATGAAATAAAAGAAAAAAATAAAATTGCTATCATTTTAGGTAATGAAGGCAATGGCGTGAGTCAAAAAGTAAAAGAATTAGTAAAGAAAAATATTTATATACCACTTAACAATACTGAATCATTAAATGTTAGTGTTGCTGGTGGTATTATTATGTATGTTTTAAAAGATTAAATAAAACATTTACATATCTATATTTATTGAATTAAATGATTAGATATTTTATAATGTTTTTGGTTAAGGAGGAAATTAATTATGAAATTAGCAATAAAAATTTTATCAATAATTGGTATTATTTTAGCTTTAATTGGTATGATTTTGTTCTTCGTTGTTGGAAATGTTATTGACGTTGAGGAAATGGTTAAAGAAGGTATGTCAGTTACTTATAATGGTAGATTTTTACGTCCAACTGATACAGAAGAAATTGAGCTTGCTCAAAAGCTATTTAAAATATTATTTAATGTAGCTGGAGTATTATGTATTTTACCTTTTGGTATTAATGTTGCAGCTTTAGTTGTAGTATTTGTTAATCCAAAAGTAAATGTACCATATATTGTTATTGGTGCTTTAGCATTATTCTTAGGTTCTTTAATTATTGGTATTTTACTATTAATTTATGGTGTAACAGACGAGAATAATAAGAATAAACCATCAGAATATATTTATAATAATTAGTTAAAAAACACCTCAAATTTGAGGTGTTTTTTATTTGCACATTTGAAACTGTATCACCATAGTGATATAATATAGCTAGAAGGTGATGATTACATGTCAAAAATTATAACTATATATCATGGCTCTAACAATATTATAGAAAAACCTATTTTTGGTGAAGGAAGAAAAAATAATGATTTTGGATTAGGGTTTTACTGTACAGAGAGCAAAGAATTAGCAAAGGAATGGGCTGTTAATTCTTTAAAGGATGGCTTTTGTAATTGCTATAAAATTGATACTGAATATTTGAATATATTAAATCTTAATAGTGAAAAATATACAATTTTAAATTGGATTGCTATTTTACTTGAGCATAGATTATTTTCTATAAATACTCCAAATGCTAAAAAAGCAAGACAATATTTAATAGATAATTTTAGTATTAATTTAAATCAATATGATTTAATTATTGGTTATAGAGCAGATGATTCATATTTTGATTTTGCGGAAAGCTTTATTAATAATAGTATATCTATTAATCAGCTTGCAAGAAGTATGAAATTAGGTAAGCTTGGTGAACAAATTGTAATTAAATCTAAATATGCTTTTTCATTATTAAAATTTGATGGATATGAAGAAGCTAATAAAGATGAATACTATATAAAAAGAGTTAATAGAAATGTTGAAGCAAATCAATTGTATTTAAAAATATTAGAAGAAGATTCAAGTGATTTATATATTAGAGATATTATGAATGGAGGTATCAAAAATGATGACCCACGCATACCAAGAAATATATCTTAATAGTATTCAAAAAAGAATAGGCTTAGCATTTGATTTTGCAATAAATGATTGTGGTATTAATAAGAATGATTTTATTAATTTGTTCTTAGCTAGTAGTGTATCTAAAAACCTTGAAAATGGTAATATATTTATGGTTTTAGGTAGAAGTGGCTACGAAATAGTATATGATATTATTTATGAAATAAAAAAATATGAAATAGGATTTGAACCAATCAGCAAATTTGAAAGAACAATTGAGTATTGGATTGGTTATGCTATTTCATATTATCAATGGTATACAAGTAGAAAATTTAAAGAAATATTTGATGTATTATCATTTGATGATTTAGAAAAAATGTATTATACATTACATGAGGCAGATATTTCAAAATTTGTAGAAATTGTTAATGATTTAATAATTAATAAATATCCAGAAACTAACTTAAAAAGATTTAGAATAATGAATGGTTTATCACAAAAAGAATTATCAATTAAATCAAATGTATCCTTAAGATCTATTCAAATGTATGAACAAAGAAATAAAGATATTAATAAGGCTAGCTTAGAAACAATTTATATGCTATCTAAAGCATTAAATTGTAATATAGAGGATCTAGTAGAAAAATAAAATAACAGCTTGTTGGCTGTTATTTTTCTTCATCTATAGTTTCTTCATCATCTTCAGTTGTATAAAGAGGAAGAATATTTTCATCTAAATCTTTAACTTTATACATTTTATCAACATACATTATTCCATCTAAATGATCATATTCATGTTGGAATACTATTGCAGGATAACCTTCTAAAGTCATTGTTACATTTTTGATTTTATTTGTATTGTAATCAAATGATGCAAATTTAACTTTAATTCTATAATGTCTTGGAGTTACTAAATCTGGTGTTGGTCTATCAACTGATAAGCATCCTTCACCACCAGGTAAATATGTTAATTGCTCACTTTTCTCAATAATTTGTGGATTTATTACTGCATAATTATATTTAGTTCCTTTTTCGTCTAAAAAATCATCAGCGTTCATTGCAAACATTCTTTTAGTAACACCAACCTGTGGAGCGGCTATACCAACACCAGGTCTTATTCCAAATTGCTTAACTAATTCATCTATCGCAGATGCGAGTACATATTCATATAATCCTCTTATACAAGCCAAATCATCACTTGATAATGGAAGGTTTACTTTTGTACATTTTTCTCTTAAAATTGGGCAACCTTCTTTAACTATATCTTTTTCAAAATACTTCATAATATCACTTCCGTTTGAATTATATCATAATAATATTATAAATGCTAAAAACTTTTATATTTTTGAGGTTTATGATAAAATTGTTTCTGGTGATATTAATGGATTTTAATGAATTAATAGATCTTTATATTGATGAAATTGAATCAAGTGATGATTTTAAAAGATTAATTGATTTAAAAAATAAAATTAATAATGATTATAAAAAAGAAATTGTTAGTTTTAAAACACTAGAATCTAAATATTTAGATGCTTCAAAAAATAAAGATTATTATAAAGATTTTTATCAAATAAAAAAAGATTTTATTAATGCTAAAGCAAAGCTTTATTCTCATGAAGAAGTGAAGGAATATTTTGATTTAGAAAGAAAAATAAATGATAGTATCAATAAAGATTTAGATGAAATAAAATCTAATATTTCGAATAAATTTAAATCATCAAATATGTTTAATATTTGTAATCAAAAAAAATAATAAAATTTATGTTGAAATACATTTAATCAAGTGATAAAATAATTGAAATATCAAAAATTAGGAGGAAAATATTGTATGGCTTTTTATTATGATGAACCATCTCATACTTTTAGTGAATATTTATTAGTTCCAGGTTATTCTGATGAGAATTGTATTCCAAGTAATGTTAGTTTAAAGACACCTTTAGTTAAATTCAAAAAGGGTGAAGAACCTGAAATTACTATGAATGTACCTTTAATTTCAGCAATTATGCAATCTGTATCTAATGATACTATGGCTATAGCTTTAGCTAAAGAAGGAGGAGTTTCATTTATTTATGGATCTCAAACTATTGAACAACAAGCAGCTATGGTAAGAAAAGTAAAGAAATATAAATCAGGATTTGTTGATAGTGATTCAAATCTATCACCTGAAGATACATTAGAAGATGTATTAAGATTAAAGGATGAAACAGGACATTCAACTGTTGCTGTAACTAGTGATGGTACACCTTCTGGTAAGTTAGTTGGTATCGTATCATCAAGAGATTATAGAGTTTCAAGAATGGATGGCTCTTTAAAGGTTAAGGAGTTTATGACTCCACTTGCTAAGCTTGTTACTGCACCTGAAGGAACAACACTAAAAGAAGCTAATGATATAATATTTGAACATAAATTAAATAGCTTACCAATCGTTGATAAGAACGGTTGTTTAGTAGCTTTCGTATTTAGAAAGGATTATTCATCTCATAAAGATAATCCACTTGAATTACTAGACAAGGATAAGAGATATATCGTTGGTGCTGGTATTAATACTAGAGACTACGAAGAAAGAGTACCTGCATTAGTTGAAGCTGGTGCCGATGTGTTATGTATTGATTCAAGTGAAGGATTCAGCTGCTGGCAAAAGAATACAATCGCTTGGATTAGATCTAAATATGGCGACAAAGTAAAAGTTGGTGCTGGTAATGTTGTTGATAAAGAAGGATTTAGATTCTTAGCTGAAGCTGGTGCCGATTTCGTTAAGATTGGTATCGGTGGTGGATCTATTTGTATTACGAGAGAAACTAAAGGTATCGGTAGAGGTCAAGCAACAGCTGTAATTGATGTTGCTAAGGCAAGAGATGAATATTATAAAGAAACTGGTATATATGTACCTATTTGTTCTGATGGTGGAATCGTACATGATTATCATATTACATTAGCTTTAGCTATGGGCTGTGATTTCTGTATGCTAGGTAGATATTTTGCTAGATTTGATGAATCTCCAACTCAAAAGGTTTTAGTTAATGGTAACTATATGAAGGAATATTGGGGCGAAGGTTCAGCTCGTGCTCGTAACTGGCAAAGATATGATTTAGGTGGTTCTAAGAAGCTTTCATTCGTTGAAGGTGTTGATTCATATGTTCCATATGCTGGACCACTTCATGATACAGTTATGGTTACTTTATCTAAGATTAGACATACAATGTGTAACTGTGGTGCTTTAACAATTTCTGAATTACAACAAAAGGCTAAATTAACATTAGTTTCAAGTGTATCTATCGTTGAAGGTGGAGCACATGATGTTGTTGTTAAAGACACAAATACTCATAATTAATAATTTTTAGGGACTACAATTAGTGTAGTCCTTTTTTTATTCTTGAATATATTTATCATAAATGATAAAATATCAACTGTTAATATTTATAATATTAAAAAGCTAAATTTAGCTTAGGGGGTATTATTATGAAATATATGACATCAAGTGAAATAAGACAAATGTGGTTAGATTTCTTTAAATCAAAAGGACATAGTGTTGAGCCAAGTGCTTCACTAGTACCAGTAAATGATCCAACTTTATTATGGACTAACGCTGGTGTAACACCACTTAAAAAATATTTTGATGGTTCAATAAGACCAGAAAATCCAAGAATTACTAATGCTCAAAAATGTATTAGAACAAATGATATTGAAAATGTTGGTAAAACAGCTAGACATCATACATTCTTTGAAATGCTAGGTAATTTCTCTATTGGAGATTATTTTAAAGAAGAAGCTATTAAATTCGCTGTTGAATTATTATTCTCAGATAAGTGGTTTGGATTTGATAAGGATAAATTATATATCACTCATTATACAGATGATATTGATGCTAGAAACTTCTGGATTCAAAATGGAATTAGTGAAGATCATTTAATTCCATTAGATGGTAATTTCTGGGAAATTGGTGAAGGACCTTGTGGACCTGATACTGAAATGTTTTATGACCGTGGGCCAAAATATGATAAGCGTGGACCTGAATTAATTAGAGATGATATTGAAAATGATAGATTTATTGAAATTTGGAATATTGTATTCTCTCAATTTAATTCAAAGGCTGGACTAAAAAGAGAAAATTATAAAGAATTACCTTCTAAAAACATTGATACAGGATGTGGTCTAGAAAGACTTGCTTGTGTTATGCAAGGTGTAGATACAAATTATGATACAGATTTATTTATGCCAATAATCAAAAAGACTGAAGAAATATCTGGTGTTAAATATACAGGTCAAATGGCATTTAAGGTTATTGCTGACCATGTTAGAACAGTAACATTCGCAATCGCTGATGGTGCTACTTTATCAAATGAAGGTAGAGGATATGTACTTCGTAGAGTATTAAGAAGAGCATCTAAATATGCTAAATCATTAGGTATTAATAAGCCATTCATGAGTGAGCTTGTAGATGTTGTTATTAAGATTATGGATCCATATTATCCTTATTTACATGAAAAGAAGGATATTTGTAAACAAATCATTTCAGCTGAAGAAGAAAAGTTCTTACAAACATTATCTTCAGGTGAAAAGAGATTACAATCAATTATTGAAAAATCAAATAAGGTTATTTCAGGTGAGGATGCGTTTGTTTTATATGATACATATGGATTCCCAATTGAATTAACTAAAGAATATGCAGAAGAATCTGGATATGAAGTTGATGAGGAAGGCTTCAAGAAATATCTAGAAGAACAAAAGGTTCGTGCTAGAAATGCTAGAAAAGAAGAAAATTCTATGAAGGGTCAAAATGAAGAATTCTTAAAATTCAAAGAACCATCTAGATTCTCAGGATATGAAATAACAAACCAAAAGAGTAAAGTAATCGCTGTATTTGGTGATTCAGTTGTTTTAGATGAAACACCATTCTACGCATTCTCTGGTGGTCAATTATGTGATAAGGGTACAATTAATGACATTGAAGTATTAGATGTTACTAAGATGCCTAATGGCCAACATTTACATAAATTAGCTAATAATCCATTTAAGGTTGGAGATATAGTATGGGCAATTGTTGATAAGGATAATCGTGATTTAACTCGTAAGAATCATTCTGGTTGTCACTTACTTCAAGCTGCACTTCAAAACACTTTAGGTTCTCATATTCACCAACAAGGTAGCCAGGTTTCAAGTGAATATTGTAGATTTGATTTTAATAATTATCAAAATTTAACTGATGATGAAATTATTAAGGTTGAGGATTTAGTAAATAAATATATTAATGAGGCTCATAATGTTAATACATTAGTATTACCAATTGAAGAAGCTAAGAAGCTTGGTGCGATGATGTTATTCGGTGAAAAATATGGTAATGTAGTAAGAGTTGTTGATATGGGTGTATCTAAAGAATTCTGTGCTGGTACACATGTTATCAATACATCTGACATTAAGAAATTCTATATTGCTTCAATTGAATCAATTGGTTCTGGTACATTTAGAGCATTAGCATATACATCTGATAATGCTCAAGAATTAATTAAGAAGAGCCAAGAAAATATTATTTCAACAATTAATCAAACTCTTGCTAAGGCAAATGAAATAATTAAAGAAGCTAAATATAGTAATATTGAACTTCATTTCAATTACTTGCCTCGTGAGATTTTAGTTGAAGGATATAGATATATTCTAGCTTTAAGAAAAGAACTTCAAAAAATTCAAAATGAAGTTAAAGAGCTTGAAAAAGAATACAATTTAAAGAAGAGTCAAAATGCTTTAAAAGAATTAGACAAATATGACAAGTTTATTGTTAATAACAAATTATTTGTTGAAGTAGATACACTTGATTCTAATTTATTAAAGGATATGGCAACTGCGTTAAGAAATAACAAGAATTTAGATGTTGTTTTATTAGCAGCTTCTGATTCTAGTAAAGTCACTTTTGTATGTGCTACAAAAGGTAACTATAATGCTTCAAACATTGTAAAAGAAGCTACTAAGATTACTGGTGGTGGCGGAGGAGGAAAGCCTGATTTAGCTCAAGCAGGTGGTAAAGATCCTTCTAAAGTTAAAGAAGCATTAGAACATTTAAAGGCTACAATCTAATGAAATATATTGGTCTAGATTTAGGACAAAGAACTTTGGGTGTTGCAATCTCAGATGAGCTAGGTATGATTGCAAGAGCCTATGATACATTTAGATTTACTGATGATGATTATGATAGTGCTATAAAATATGTTAAGGATATTTGTGCAAAAGAAAAGGTAACAAGCATTGTTTTAGGATATCCAAAGCATATGAATGGTGATAGCGGTATAAGAGCTCAAATATCTACTGATTTTAAGAATAACCTTGAAAATGGAACTAATTTAAAGGTTATTTTAGAAGATGAAAGATTAACTACTGTTATTGTTGATAAAACAATGATTATGGGTAATGTAAGAAGGAAAGATAGAAAAGCTAAAAAAGATGAAATGGCCGCTGTAGTCATTTTACAAAATTATTTAGATAGGATTTCTTTTTAATGAAAACAAAAACAGTGACAATGAAATTAAATGATAGTTTAGAGATAATTTGTGATATCTTATTTACTTATCATTCTGATAATTTCAATAATGATTATGCAATATTTAAAGATAGAGAAACTAATCAAATTTCAGCTTTTTCATACACATTAAATAATGAAGATGAAATTGATCAGGTTTTACCAATTAAAACTGAAGTAGAATGGGAAATGCTTGAAAAAATAGCAACTGATTATATTAATTCTACTTATGGTGGATGTTCATGTGGAGGCGGTTCTTGTGGAGGATGCCAAGGAGATTGTGACTGTGAATGTGGAGGATGCGAAGGCTGTTGTGACTAACACATTACAGTTTGATGATAAATTAATCAAAATAAGAGATTATGCAAAAATAAATAATGTTCCTATTATTAAAGATGATGGAATGGTATTTTTGAAAATGCTTATTGATATAAAGAAACCTATTAATATCTTAGAAATAGGTACGGCAATAGGTTATTCATCAATTATGATGGCTAAGGATTCAAATTGTAATATTTATACAATTGAACGTGATGAAAAAATGTATAACGAAGCTTTAAAGAACATTAATGAATGTAAATTAAATGATAGAATTAATGTTATATTTAAGGATGCTTTAGAAGCGTTTGATGATGTTAAGAATATTAAATTTGATCTAATATTTATAGATGCTGCTAAAGCTCAATATACGAAATTCTTTGAAATTTATACTAAGCTTTTAAATAAAGATGGAATGGTTGTCTGCGATAATATGCTATTTCATGGATTAGTTAATGATACTAATTATGAAAATATGTCTAGAAGCTTAAGAGGCTTAGTAAGAAAATTAAAGAATTTCCACGAGTATTTACTTAATAATGAAAGCTATAATTCAACAATATATGATATTGGTGATGGTATGGCTGTGTCTATATTAAAATGAAAAGAAGTAAATATGTTATAGTTACCATTATTGGATTAATGATTGGAATATGTACAAATCTAGCTCATCCAGTTACTCCATATTTAGTTAAAACTATGGGATGGCCTGAAATATCATTTTCGATATTTTTCTCATCAATGAGTTTAGGTATGTTAATATTCGCTCCTATATGGGGATCGTTTGGTGACAAATATGGTAAGAAATTTGTATTCTTGATTTGTTCTATAGGTTATTCCTTAGGACAGATTATGTTTGGGTTATTTGATAATTTATATTTAGTTATTTTTGCAAGATTTTTCTCTGGTATTTTTAGTGGGGGATTGAATGTAGCTTTAGTTAGCTATTTATCTTCGTCTAAAGATTTAAGGGATTTTGATAAAACAAGATTAATACCTTGGGTTTTATCATTTCAACTTGTAGGTAATTCATTTGGTTCATTTTTAGGTGGACTAATGGGTGATTATTTTTCTAGATTAAATTTAGTATTATATGCTCAAGCATTAATATTAACCACATGTGGTATAATTATGTTTTTCTTATTTAGACTTGATGATGAAGATTTATCATTTAAAGCTAACAAGAAAAGCTTTATTTATAATTTAAAAAATGTTAAGAATATTGGATTTTGGAATATTATATTCTTAATATGCTTAACATTATTTTCAATAGTATTTACTAACGCTACAAGATATTTAGATTATTATTATTCTGATATAGGAAGAACAACATCTGAATTAGGCTTATTAAATTTAACTATTGGACTTTCAACATTATTCTGTAATGTTTTAATAACTCCGTTTATATTAAAAAGATTAAAACCTGTTTTATCAATAATATTGGCTGGTGTTATAGGTAGTGTAACATTATTTGTTACATTTATGTTTAAAAATGAAGCATTACTTTATATGATTTATTCAACATTCTTAGTATTTATGGCAACTAAGGCTATTATTGAATCAGCCTCTGTTACTTATATTTCAAGGGAAAGTGAGAATAAAGGTGTTATTTTAGGTGTAAGACAATCTTTTTATTCATTAGGTGCGGTAATTGGACCTATCCTAGGTGGATTAATTTATTATAATTATGAAATTGAAAATAGAAATAGATTGTTTTTTATATGTGCTTTTGTTTGTATAACAAGTACATTAATTTTAAGTATTATGTTTATTATTAAAAGAAGGAGGAGTTAAGATGCATATTTTTGGACCAATTCATATGATTGAACTTGATAATAAAATCATTGGAATTAAACAAAATAAGAAAATTATGTTTTTTTATTTTCAAAATAGTCAAATGAATCTATTTAAAAGATATTTATATCAAGATAATTGGATTGATTTAGAATATAATCCTGAATTGGTGAAAAAAGGTCATTTTTTAGCTCATCCGGTAAATATAATTAATAGAATTGAAGCTTTTGGTAAATATGATCATATTGTTTATTATAATAAGAAGAAAGTAAATAATAATTTATATGATTTTTTAAATGATTTAGAAAATGTAATGTTTTTAGATTTAGAAATGACTATGCCTAGCTACCAATTTAAAGGTAAAGGATTTGTTACTGAATTAATTCAAGCTGGTTTAGTTATTTTTGATAAAAATGGCAATGAATTATGTAAATATAATAATTATGTTTTACCAACAGTTAATGAAGGATTAACAAAAAGAGCATTTGATTTTTTACATATTGATAAAGAAACTTATTATAATAATGCTATAACATATGATAAGTTTTATGATGATTTTAATAATGTTTTAGATAAATATAATCCTGCAATTATTGTTTTTGGTAAAAATGATATTAAGGTTATTAATGAATCATATGAAATTAATAAAAAAGAATCATTAGAGAATAAAACAAGATTTATTAATATATTAAAATTAATAAAAACTTATTATTCATTAAAAAATGATCCAGGTTTATTTAAATTATATGAAGTATATTATAATGTAGACGATGAACAAACTCATGACGCATTAGATGATAGCTTTACTACATATATGGTATTTAAAGCATTTAAAGAAGATATAAAAAAAGAAACAAAATATGATATAATAAGAGCAGCTTTCTTATAATTGGAGTAGTTATGAAAATATTATTTGTTTTAGAATGTAGTGGTTTTTTAGCAAATGGGACTACTACATCGTGTCGAAGATTCGCAGAAGAACTTAATAAAAGAGGGCATGAAGTTAAAATTGTTGGCTGCCGAATAAGAGATGATTTTGAATATCCTTATTATTATGTAGTTAATGACTATAATATGTGGCCATTTAACGGATTAATTCGTAATGATGGTTTTCAATTTACTCATGTTGATAATAAGCTTTTATATGAGCTTATTAAATCTGTAGATGTTGTACATCTATTTTTGCCATTTAAGCTAGAATCAAATGCTAGATTAATTGCAGATCAATTAGGTGTACCTGTGACATGTGCATTTCATTTACAACCAAATTCTATTACCTCAGCTATACATTTATGTAATAACTTTTTTAACTGGATTTTATATAAATCATTTCATAAATATTTATATAACTGGGTATCATTTGTTCATTGTCCATCTGAAATGATTAAAAATAAATTAATTTCTGTTGGTTATGATAATGAATTAAGAGTTATGTCTAATGGTATTTCTGAATTTTGGCATAAGGTACCTGCTAACCGTCAATATGGTGATAAATTTGTAGTTACTATGGTTGGTAGATTATCTAAAGAAAAGCGTCAGGATTTATTAATTAAAGCTGTTAGACATTCTAAATATGAAAAAAATATTCAATTAGTTTTATGTGGTGATGGTCCTAACAAAAGAAAACTTAAGAAACAAATTAAAAAGCTTAATTTTACTAATGAACCTGTAATTCAATTTTTATCTCAAGAACAATTAAGAGAATTCTTATCATCAGTAGATTTATATGCACATTGTAGTGATGCTGAAATTGAAGGATTATCTTGTGTTGAGGCATTCGCTTGTGGTGTTGTTCCTGTTATATCAAATTCGAAACTTTCTGCGACACATACATTCTCTTTATGTGATGAATCTTTATTCAAACATGGTAGATATAAGGATTTAATGAAAAAGATTGAATATTGGTATGAAAATAAAGAAAAAAGAGAAGAATATTCATTAAAATATGAAGAATCTGCTAAAGAATATGCACTTGGTAAGCAGGTTACACTTTTTGAAGAATTTTTAAATGATGCTATTCTGTTTAATAAAGAAAAGAAAGATAAACAATCTTTGAATAACAGAAAGAAAGATAAGAAAAAAAGGAAGAAAATCTTTAAAAAACTATATAAACAAGGTGTTATTGAAGAAATGCCTAAAATTTAATTTCTATACATTTATTGTATAGATTTTTTTTTAATGTTATAATATTATTGATTTTTGGTGGTGTTGAAATGTTAAGACAATTATGGTTAAAAACAAAAGAATCATTGATATCAGTTTTACCGGTTACTATAATAGTTTTCATTTTAGCTTTAACACCTTTGTTTAATCCTACAGGTGGAGAGCTAGGTTTATTCGCAATAAGTGCCGTATTATTAATATTAGGTATCAGCTTATTTAATTTGGGTGCTGATATGGCAATGAGCGTAATGGGAGAAAAAGTTGGTAGTACTTTAATTAAATCTAAAAAGATATGGATTATTGCCCTTGTGTTGTTTTTTATGGGCTTATTAATAACAATTGCTGAACCTGATTTATCAGTATTAGCTGATCAGGTATCATCAATTTTAAACAATTGGATTTTAATGATTTCAATTGGCTTAGGTGTAGGTATATTTTTAGTATTAGCTGTTATCAAAATAATATTTAAAGCAGATTTATCAATGATGCTAATATTCTTTTATATGGTTATGTTTTCAGTAACTGCACTTGTTATTCAAAATGGAACAGGCTCATTTTTAGCATTAGCTTATGATTCTGGTGGTGTAACAACAGGACCAATTACTGTTCCATTTATAATGGCTTTGGGTTTAGGTATCGCAACTACTGTTGGTGGTAGAAAGGCTAAAGAAAGCTCATTTGGTTTAGTATCATTATGTTCTATTGGACCTATCATTGCAGTTTTAATTTTAGGTTTAACAATTAACCCTGAGAAATTAAATGGGGCTAATTTGTTTAATTTAGATCATTATAATATGCCTGAAAATATCGTTGCTGAATTTGGATATGAAATTTTGATTCAAATGAAGAATGTTGCGATTTCATTAGGATTAATTGTTGCATTTTTCTTAATAATTAATTATTTTTTCATAAAAATGAATAAAAGATCTTTGATAAAGATTGCGGTAGGTATCGCATATACATTTATTGGTTTAGTTTTGTTTTTAAGTGCTGCTGGAGTTGGCTTTCTAACAGTAGGATTTAAGTTAGGTAAAGAAATGGCTTCACATTCTACAATCTGGATTATATTATTCGCTTTAGTGATTGGTATGGTTGTAGTATTAGCTGAACCTGCAGTTCATGTTTTAACTAGACAGGTTGAAAGTGTAACTATGGGTAGAGTTAAAAAAAGAACAATGCTTATAGCATTATCTATTGGTGTTGGTATATCAATTTGTTTATCAATGATAAGAATTGTATTTAATTTTTCGATTTTATATTATTTAATTCCTGGTTATTTATTATCTTTAGGTTTATCATTTTTTGTTCCAAAGATTTATACTGCAATCGCATTTGACTCAGGTGGTGTCGCATCAGGTCCACTTACTTCAAGTTTTATCTTGCCATTTGCGATAGGTGCATGTTCAATATTACAGCCTAATAATTTGTTAGAGGATGCCTTTGGTATTGTTGCGATGGTAGCGATGACACCTTTAATTACAATTCAATTATTAGGTTTCAAAAGTGAAATTAGTGCTAGATTACAAGTTAAGAGTAGAATTCATAAGCTTATCTCAGCTGATGATGAGCAAATTATTAATTTAATGTAGTGATAGAAAGGAGTTTCTATGGAAGAAAAAAAGAAAAAAACAAAAGCTGTAAATAAAACAAAAAAGAGCGGTTTAGAGGCTCCAAAAAAACTCAAGATTTTAGTAACTATTGTTAATAGAGAAAAAGCAGATTTTTATATGTCTGTTTTAGAATCTTATGATGTTAATTTGCAAACTATGCTTTTCGCGGAAGGTACCGCACCAACAGAAGTAATGAGGGTGCTTGGTTTAAATGATAAGGGTAAGTCAGTGTTATTTTCGATAGTTGATGCAAATAAGGTAAAAGAAATATTAGCTCAATATGAAGATAAATATTTTAAGACTAAAAACGGACAAGGTATAGCATTTACCATTCCAATTAAAAGTGTAATTGGTGTAATGGTTTATCAATTTTTAGCTAATATAAAAACTGAGGAGGAAAGATAGAATGGCAAAGAGTGAATTTGAATTAATAATGGTTATAGTTAATCATGGCTTTTCTGATAATGTAATGGAAGCAGCAAGACTCGCAGGTGCGCGTGGTGGTACTGTTATTAATGCTCGTGGTACAGCAAGACAGGATGCAGAAAAGATTTTTGATATTGCAATTCATCCTGAAAAAGAATTAGTATTTATATTAGCTCATGAATCAATTAAGGATGATATTTTACATAACATATACAAAGATGTTGGTTTATCAACTGAAGGACAAGGTATTGCTTTTTCAGTTCCAGTTGATGATGTCGTTGGTATAAATGGAACTAAAGCTCCAAAGAAAAAGAAAAGTAAAGAAACTTTAGTTGAAGAGCATGTTGAAGAAGTAAAAGAAGAACTTAAAGAAGATGGTAATAAAGATGAAAAATGATAATATCGTTACCTTAAATGGTGAAAATGGTGAAACATTAGATTTTTATTGTGATGCTAAAATACCACTTGGTGACTATGTTTATGAGGTTTTAAGACCTGTTAAGAAATTTGAAGGACTTGATCCTGATGAAGCTATAGTTTTTAGAACTTTTGAGAATGAAGATGGTTCTATTGGCTATGAGATTGAAGAGGATGATGAAGTTATTTCTGAGATTGAAAAAGTTTACAATGAAAATTAAATATTTTTTAGTTTAAAAAAATATAATTATTTGATATAATACTTTTGGCTATAAAATTAAGTTAAATTATTTAGAGAATACGGGGGTAATTATTATATGGCTATGTTTGATAAGTTACTTGCTAATTTAAAGAACGCAAGAAAGACTATTGTATTTACAGAAGGTACTGATGAAAGAATTCTTAATGCTACAAATAGATTATTAGCAGAGGATTTAATGGATGTTATTTTATGTGGAAATGTAGATGCTGTTAACGCTGCAGCTAAGAAGTTTGGTTATAATATTTCTAAGGCTACAATCTTAGATCCTGAAACTTATGAAGATTTCGATAACATGGTTGCAACTATGGTTGAATTACGTAAGGGTAAGATGACTAAAGAAGATTGTGCTGCTAATTTAAAGAAGAACAATTATTTTGGTACTATGTTAGTTAAGATGGGTAAGGCTGATGCATTACTTGGTGGTGCTACTTATTCAACTGCTGATACAGTTAGACCTGCACTTCAATTAGTTAAGACTAAGAAGG